>CAZIXY010000081.1:0-12132 GCA_964543315.1 uncultured Desulfobacteraceae bacterium
GTCATATTTGACTTCTTCACAAAAAGTCCAAATTTTCCGTTGCGTTTCATCTTCATTCGTTTAAGCGTGCTTCACACCTTAATCCACAAGATGCGAAAGAATTGCATGTAAACTTTTTGTCTTAGCGTCTCATTTCCGAATATTGTCAAATTTATCCTCTTAGACCAAACAAAAAACGAAACAGAATGTCAATATTGATTTATCTTGACAAAGCGTTTTTCACGTGATTAACTTAAAGTTTATTGTATTGAAGCACAAAAATTCCGTTATAATTATTTATTTTATACTATGAAAAGGACTTTTCAACCCAGCAATATAAAAAGGGCGCGAACCCACGGTTTCAGGGTCAGAATGCGAACAAAAGGTGGCATAAATGTCTTGAAACGAAGAAGGGCCAAGGGACGGAAACGATTATCTGCATAAATAATTTCCGCAAATCCGACCGATAAATCAATGGGATCTTTCTCATTTTCAAAAAAAAAAGGATATTGAATCCATCTGACTTTGTCAATCTAAATCGGTCTGGCCATCGCCACCATACAAAACACTTTAGTGTGATTCTTAAGGAAAACGGGCTGGGTATCACGAGATTGGGGCTCACCGTTAGCAGAAAGACAGGTAACGCGGTCAAAAGAAACAGGCTCAAGCGTCTCATCAGAGAATTCTTCAGACTCAATGACACCTGTTTCCCCCTGGGACACGATATTGTTATCACTGCGAAAAAGAATGCCAGCACTTTGGACCTCCGGAAAATCGAGAAAGAACTCGGAGGGATCCTCATTAATAAAAACCTTCTTTAGCAGATTTAGATATATACCAATCTTATTGATTGATATATATCAGCAATTCATTTCACCTTTCTGGCCTTCTTCCTGTCGTTTTTATCCCACATGCTCAACCTACGCCCGCCATGCCATTAAAAAGTACGGGATTCTAAAGGGAGGGTTTCTTTCTCTGGTCAGGCTTTTAAAGTGCCATCCCTTTCATCCGGGCGGATATGACCCCCTTCATTAAATGAAACCACAGGGCGCAAAGGAAAAAGCACACAACCCAACATCGCTTTGGAAAGCCCAAGGCGGGATGCCATACATAGATAATCCAGCAAAGGTATTTGTTATATGGAAAAAAGAACGGTACTGGCTTTTGTTTTATCCTTTATAATCCTTATTGCGTGGTCTTATTTTTTTGCTCCCAAACAGGAACAGGCGCCTAAGAAAGACGAGGGATTTAAAAAAGAGGTGCCAGAAAATATCAAAGAGGCTCCTGATGCCCCGGTGTTGACCCCTTCCCGGCCTGCACAAGTGCCGCCGAAAACGAATAGAGCCGCCACAACACCTGTTGTCGGAAAAAAAATTGCAATTGACACACCGCTCTATAGGGCTGTGTTTAGCAATGTGGGCCCTTCCATAATAAGCTTCGAACTAAAAAAATATCGCCGGTCAATGGACCCGGATTCTTCCCTGATCGAGCTTGTCAATGTTGAAAAAGAAATGGGCGACTTTTTGCTTATAGGTTTCGATAACCAGTCCACCGATCAAAACAAGAAAATTACCTACGAAGTGGACAGCCAAAATATTCGGCTTGGGCCGGAATCCTCACCGAGGGACCTTGTTTTCCGCTCAACCACACCAAACGGCCTCTCGATTTTACAGACTTTTCGCTTTTTTCCCGATAAATACAGGATCGATCTCGCTATTAATGTGGTCAATCAATCGGAAAACTCTGTCAAAGGTAACTTTCGGACAGACATAAAGGCCTTGCCGCCCAAGGATAAACATAGCTACTATTCTTATGTGGGTCTGGCGATCCTCTTGAATGACAAACTGGAGGAGGTCAAGATCAAGAAGGCATCCGAAGAGAAGCTCCATACAGGCCAAATTGACTGGGTCGGCTATGAGGACGCCTTTTTTATTTCGGCCGTGATTCCTAATAATCCTTCAAAAGGGAATTTCACAGGGCGACTATTACCATCCGGATTGCTGGAAGGGACTCTTATACATCCACCCATTTCAGTCGAACCATCCGCACAGGTTTCCTCGCAATACACTCTGTACCTCGGCCCCCGTGATCTGGGGATCCTGAAACAACTTGAGAAAAAACTCGACAGGGCTGTCAACTTCGGTTGGACGGATATTATCGCCAAGCCCCTTTTATACCTCTTGCGATTTTTCAACCAGTATATAAATAATTATGGTGTGTCTATCATTGTTCTCACCATCCTTATCAAGATACTCTTCTGGCCACTTACCCACAAAAGTTATAAGTCAATGAAGGAAATGCAAAAACTTCAGCCGCGAATGGCCAAAATAAGAGAAAAATATAAGGATAACAAAGAAAAATTAAACAAAGAAATGATGGCGCTCTACAAGACATACAAGGTGAATCCCATGGGTGGTTGCCTGCCTATGATTATTCAGATTCCCGTTTTTTTCGCCCTTTTCAGACTCTTGGGAAATTCTATCGAACTCAGGCACGCACCTTTTATGCTGTGGATAACAGACCTTTCGGCGCCCGATCGGCTGTTCAGCTTCAGCTTTAAGATCCCCATGATGTCGCCGCCTTACGGAATACCCGTGCTAACCCTATTGATGGGTGCGTCGATGTTTGTGCAGCAAAAAATGACTCCTACTCCAGGTGATCCGACACAGGCCAAAATCATGATGTTTCTACCAATCATTTTTACGTTCATGTTTATCAACTTCCCGTCCGGCCTGGTTCTCTACTGGCTGGTCAATAATATCCTTTCTATAGGCCAGCAGTACCGTATCAACAAAAAGCCGGCATAATAATCGGAGGACACTCATGGATACTTTTGAATTCGAAGGAAAAACAACCGAGGAAGCCATTGAAAATGCCTGTCGGCAATTGAACCTCAAAAAGGAAGAGGTGGATTTTGAAATTGTCGAACCTGGATCAGCAGGTATTTTCGGTTTAGTGGGCGGCAGAAAGGCCAAAATCATAGTTTCTACTGCAAAAGATTCAAGCGACACCCCTGAAAAGCTGAATGGATTATCCGTTGCCAAGGAGGCACTGGAAAATATCCTGGCACTTATTCCTGTGGAAGGAACAACCATAAATGCGGAACAGGTAGATGGTACAATTTCTCTGAGTATTAAAGGTGATACGTCGGGCCTCCTTATAGGACGTAAGGGTAGAACCCTGGATGCCCTTCAATTCATCGTCAATAAAATTGTGAATAAAACCCTGGATAAGAGGGTACCGGTAGTTGTTGACTCAGAAAATTATCGTGAGAGAAGGCGAAATTCCTTGATAGAGATGGCCTTGAGAATGGGCGACAGGGCTAAAAAAACAAGAAAACCTGTAACCACGAATATCCTCAATCCTCATGACAGGAGGATAGTGCATCTTACTCTCAGAGATGATAAGGCCCTGGACACAAAAAGCCGGGGAGAAGGCATCTTGAAAAAGGTCCTTATTATCCCCAAACGATAATTTTCCAACATGGAAGTCGGGATGCAAGAGATGCATCCTCCAAGTTACGGCTTTTTTGAGAAAACAACACAGTGTCTAGGTCCACTACGTTCAACCTGATGCAACAGATACCGAACGACGGACAATGTAAGGCTGACAGTGATACTATCACGGCCATTGCCACCCCCACCGGTCAGGCCGGAATAGGAATTATACGCATCAGCGGGCCTCGCGCTTACGAAATTGCAAAAAAGATTTTCAGGCCCCGCAATCCAAGGCAAAACTTTGAAAGCCATCGACTCTATCTTGGCCATCTATATGATCCCTCCCTCGAAACCACCATTGATGAAGTCCTGATTTCTTATATGAAGGGGCCGAACTCCTATACCAGAGAAGATATCGTAGAAATCAACTCCCACAGCGGGTTCCTACTCCTATCCCGAGTCCTTCAGATTGTACTGGATCAGGGAGCCAGACTGGCCAGGCCAGGAGAATTCACGCTAAGGGCTTTTTTAAACGGCAGGATAGATCTCACTCAGGCCGAAGCTGTCGTGGACCTTATCAATTGCAAATCAGAAAAAGGCCTAGCCCTTTCATCTCAACAGATTCAGGGTTCATTTAGAAAAGAAATCCAAAGCTTGAGGCAAAAGGCAACCGACATACTGGCACATTGCGAAGCGGCAATCGATTTTCCCGAAGAGGAGGCCAGTATCCTGTCCAGGGAAGATGCCGCGGATAGGATTAAGAAAGAGGTTGTAAGGCCAATCAATGCCATGATTAAAAACCATTCCAGAAAAAGGATCTGGGTGGACGGCATCAATACGGTTATTGCGGGACGTGTCAATGCAGGGAAATCCAGCCTCCTCAACCGCCTCTTGAACGAACAGCGTGCCATTGTCACACCAATACCGGGAACAACGAGGGACTTCATAGAATCCACCATCACCATAGACGGCCTGCCACTGCGCCTCCTGGACACAGCCGGATTCAGAGAAGTGAAAGACGAGGTGGAAAGGATCGGGGTCAATCTGACCGAGCAGAAACTGAATGAGTCTGATTTTTCACTCGTTGTCATTGACCAGAGTCGTCCCCTGAATAAAGATGATCTGAAAATTGTTAATCAGTGTCGCGGAAAAAAGGCCCTTATTGTGATCAATAAGATCGACTTGGCTTCCGTACTGCCTCATGATGTGGAAGAAAAGGATTTGGAAGGCTTTCCCATCGCCAGGATATCAGCTCTCACAGGTCAGGGGCTGGAGGATCTCAGAAAGGCCATCGTCGGTTGTCTGCTTGAAGGTGATGTGGACATGATATCCTCTCACGCGACTTCCAACTTGAGACACAGACAGGCATTGGTGGATGCGGCCCGGTTTTTCAAAAGCGCCGCAAGCAATTCAGAAAAGAATGAGCCCATGGAAATAGTCGCCCTGGAACTGAAGAGCGGGCTGGATGCCCTGGGCGAGATCATAGGCGAAACCACCAACGAGGACATCCTGGATAGTATCTTCAGCCAGTTCTGTTTGGGCAAATAAAATCCCGACTCACTGCACAAGAGTGCCATGCCGAGCCGTTTGACCGGCAGTGCAAACCAACATACCTCCACCCTAAGGATGGAGCTTTTTCCCCAGTAAATTTTAATCCGGGACAATAGATTTTTAATTTCAAAAGATAACTATCTTGCGAATTCGAGATTAAGTTTTAAAATATTCCCGCACCTGTTTGATGGCGCAATACTTACCGCACATGGTACAGACATCGTTCTCTGCAGGGGGATTTTGGTCCCTGTACCTCTTTGCCTTTTCAGGATCGATCGCCAGTTTCATCTGAGTATTCCAGTCCAGATTCTTCCGTGCCCGCGACATCTCTCTGTCTCTCTTGATGGCCAGTTTGTGCCCTCTGGCGATATCAGCCGCATGGGCGGCGATCTTGGTGACAACCACACCTTCCCGCACATCATCCGCATTAGGCAGACAGAGATGCTCGGCAGGGGTTACATAGCACAAAAAATCCGCCCCGGCCGCTCCGGCAAGCGCCCCTCCGATGGCACACGCTACATGGTCGTAGCCTGCCGCAATATCCGTAACCAAGGGACCTAAAACATAAAAAGGCGCATGATGGCAGAGCTTTTTCTGGAGTATAATATTGGTTTCGATCTGATCCATGGGGACATGTCCTGGCCCCTCTATCATGACCTGAACGTCTTTCTCCCAGGCCAGCTGTGTCAGATGACCAAGGGTCATCAATTCATGGACCTGAGCCCTGTCGGTGGCATCAGCCAGGCACCCGGGTCTTAACCCGTCCCCCAAGCTGAGGGTCACGTCGTATTTTCTTGCTATGGATAAAAGCCTTTCGTAATTTTCAAAAAGCGGGTTTTCCCTGTCATGATGCAACATCCAAGTGGTTAAAAAGGCGCCACCCCTGCTCACGATGTCCGTAACTCTGCCCTGCTTTTTTAACATCTCGAGGGCATCCCTGGTCAGGCCACAGTGAACCGTTATGAAATCAACACCGTCCCGCGCCTGCCTCTCAATCACTTCAAATATTTTGTCTTCGGACAGATGAATCAATCCTCCCTTTTCATCAACCGTCTCCACAACCGCCTGATAAATCGGAACCGTACCGACCGGAATGATCGACTCCCTCAGGATATTTTTTCTGCACACATCTATATCTCCACCTGTAGACAGGTCCATCACGGTGTCGGCCCCGGCCTCCACGGAAACCCTCAACTTTTCCATTTCCTCATCAATGACAGCCCTATCGGAGGATGTGCCGATATTCGAATTCACCTTTATGAAAAGCCCCTCTCCGATACCACAAGGCACGAGGCTCTCATGTCTCGGGTTGGCGGGAATCACGGCCCTTCCCTGTGCAACCTGATTCATGAGCCAGTCAGCTTCCACCTGCTCTTTTTCCGCCACTTTTTTCATCTCCGGTGTGACGGTACCGGCTCTTGCTTTTTCCAACTGCGTCATATTACAAATCCCCTTTATAAAGCGGCTCGGTGACTCATGCCACGCGCCATGAAAAACCTACACAAATGTAATTTCAAACAACTCGATCAATCTTAATAATAACAAATTTTAAAGATATCTCCCAAAGTTTGTACTGAGTGTAAGTTCGCGGAGTTTATACCGTACTGCGGGGCTCGGAATGATAAAAGCGAAGTGGTCGAGATGACATCTTTATTACGAGGCAGAACACCAGTTCACCGTTTCATTTTTTGATAGAACTAAAACCTCATGGCTTACGATAGTTTACAAATGATTCCGGAATCGGTCCACCCTGAGTCTCAAAACATGTCTTCCATATTTAAGACGGTTAAAGCTCGAATCCTTATCCGGCTTTAACCGATCCCGCGCCTTTCCCGCATTCATAACTGTTTATTATAGCATTTCTCACGAAATCATGAGCTATTTCCGTGGCCTTGACAAGACTTTTTCCTCCCGCCAAGGAAACTGCCAAGGCGGTGGAAAATACGCACCCGCTCCCATGAGTATGTTTCGTGTCAATCTTGGATCCCCAAAACTGATGAATATCATTTCCGTCAAAAACCAGATCAACACATCTGCCCTCTAAATGACCGCCGGTAATCACCACGTCAGGACCGAACTGCTTTATAGTCTTTGCGGCCTCTATCATCTCTTCCTTATCCCCGACCACTTTTCCGGCAAGGATCCCTGCCTCATCCAGGTTTGGGGTTACCACGCCGGTAAGAGGAAACAGAACATCTTTCATAACATAAATCGCATCCCGGTCAAGCAATTCCATCCCTGTAGAGGCCCTGAAAACAGGATCCACGACGACATGTTTAAGTTTGCGCTTCTCTATGAGCCTGGCCACTTCCCTGACTGCTGCTGCGGTATATAACATGCCGATCTTCACGGCTTGGGGCATCACATCATCTATTATCGTCTCAATCTGCCTGGATATAAAGCCAACCGGAACCTCATGAACTGCGGTAATTCCAAGGGAATTTTGGGCGGTAACGGCAGTAACGGCAGTCATGGCATGGGCCCCAAGGCTTGCGCTTGTCTTTACATCCGCCTGGATACCGGCCCCGCCGGACGAATCAGATCCGGCAATGACAAGTAGGTGTATCATTTATAAGATACCGGAAAATCTGCCATAAAATGATCCATGAATACTTCCGATGGTCCCGACACCAAAACATCACGCGCCTGTAAAATACTGACAAAAGTTGTTCATACGCATGCTAATCCCAAAAAAAAGGCTAACAAGGCACCCAATAGCTGTCAACCAAAATATCAAGATTTGCCTTACGCCTGCTTGACTTTGACCCGGCCTTCTCTTATATATCTATAATTATACAAAAAAACTCAATAAGCATGTAATGGACCTTCCGGAAAATATGGAAAATGTACGTTCATGTTTCCTGTGTCCCGATGCCGAGCCCTGCCGATAGCAAAAACGAGGATAATGGATCGGCTGAAAGGAATATATTTCCTGCTCATTTTTAAAACATCCCTCTTGCCGCCAGGGAAAAAATGAAAAGTATTATTAAGACTCTCTTCTCAGTAAACGCTGTTTCCCTTACGTTCTGCACTCTTTTTCTGGTGGTCATTCTATTCTTGATCGGGGTGCCCTTCCTGGACATGATTGAGTTAAAGACTTACGATCTCCGTTTTCGATCACGGGGCCATCTGAAAGGTTCCCCCAAGGTCGTTATGGCTGTGGTTGATGAAAAGAGCCTTGACAAAGAAGGACGCTGGCCCTGGCCCAGATCCAAAATTGCGGCTCTAATCGACAAGCTTTCCCGGGATGGTGCCAGAGTTATTGGTTTTGATATTGGTTTTTTGGAACCTGATGAAAACTCCTATCTTAAATTTATCAATAGACTGGATCAGGAAATCAAAGCCCTTGAGATAAAAAATAGGAGACTGAGTGATTTTATAAAAGTCAGCAAAATAGAAGCTGACAATGATTTAGCCCTTGCAAATGCCATCAGGAACTCTACCGCCACAGTCGTCCTTGGATATTTCTTTCACGTAAGCGAAAAAGAGCTGGATTACAGTATTGGCGAGAAAGAAATAGATTCACAGATAAAGCGAATCGGATCTTCCAAATACCCACTGATCATCTACCAGGACAAGGAGGCCCAAAAGTCTCCATTCATAAGGGCGTATGCGCCCGAAGGCAATCTTGAAATACTTACCGAACAAACAGATTACTCGGGCTATTTTAACATGCTGCCGGATAAGGACGGGGTTGTGAGGTGGATGCCGCTCATCATTCAGGCCGGAGAAGATATCTTCCCTCCCCTTTCCCTGCAATGTGCCTGGAACTATCTTGGTCGGCCAAGACTCATTGTCAAGGTTGCCGGCTACGGGATAGAAGGCATAAACATGGGAGATAAATTTCTTCCCACCGATGAAAATGGCCAAATGCTCCTCAACTATCTCGGCCCTCCCAAAACCTTTCCCCACTACTCTATCACCGATATCTTAAAAGAAAAGCTTGAGATGGGAACCTTTAAGGATAAAATCGTCCTCATAGGCGCCACGGCCGTGGGTCTCTACGATTTGAGGATCACGCCTTTCAGCACCAATTATCCGGGATTAGAAATCCACGCAACAGTCGTAGACAATATTCTAAATCAAAGATTTTTAAGCAAACCCAAGTGGACCGCCATTTATGACCTCCTTGCTGTCATTCTCTTAGGTGTCTTGACCGGTCTGGTTCTTCCGCGTTTAAGCGCAATGAGGGGGATGCTTGTCACCTTTGGACTTTTCATTTTTCATATCATAATTGCCCGATGGCTTTTTGTCAGTTTCAGCATCTGGATCAATATCGTCTATCCGATATTAGCGCTTCTGCTGACCTATACCATATTGACCGTTTATCATTATATTACTGAGGAGAGAGAAAAGAAAAAAATAAGAGGGGCTTTCAGTTATTACGTGTCCAGTTCGGTGGTCAATGAAATGCTGAAATACCCGGATCGATTGAAACTGGGAGGGGACAAGAAGGATCTCAGTGTGCTGTTTTCGGATATCAGAGGCTTCACAACTATCTCAGAGGGCCTCATACCTGAAGATCTTGTCCATCTTCTAAACGAGTATCTGACCGTTATGACGGATGTCGTGTTCGATCATGACGGGACACTTGATAAATATATGGGTGATGCCATAATGGCAATTTACGGTGCTCCCCTTGATCAGCCCGACCATCCGGCAAGGGCCTGTCATTCAGCCCTCGAAATGATGAAGGCACTCAAAAAGTTAAACGAGAAATGGATAATCGAAGGAAAGAAACCCATGGATATCGGCATCGGTATAAACACGGGGATGATGATGGTGGGCAATATGGGCTCCGATCAGCGATTCGATTACACGGTAATGGGAGATGCGGTAAACCTGGGATCACGCCTGGAGGGTGCCAATAAGAACTACAAGACAAATATACTCATAAGTGAATTTACATACGAGAGGGTTAAGGATGAATTTGTGTGTATGGAAATAGACAGTGTTCGCGTCAAAGGAAAAACCCAGCCTGTTAAAATCTACCAGTTACATGCCCACAAAAGGGTTCCTGAAAACCGGGAAAAGGCCATCTTTTATTTTCAAAGAGGACTGCAATTATACAAAGACCAAAAATGGGATGAAGCTATCAAACTTTTTAAAGGGGTCTGGAAACTCGATAATGATATTTTCGCCGCTAATGTCTATATTGAACGTTGTAAGAACCTTAAGATGGACCCTCCGCCTCCGGACTGGGATGGTTGTTATACCATGAAGACTAAATGACATTTTTTTGAGCAAAAAGACTCCCTGCCTGGAATTATTAGAAATACTTCAGCGCGTAATAAAGAAGTTTCTGGTACTCGATTATCACCTCCCTGACATATTCACGCGACTTCCACCATTCCTCCGCCTTGAATTTGGAGTAGCGGGAGGGCATCAGCATAATTTTCGCACGGTCCTTCTCGAATACCTTTTGAAAAGTCAAACAGGCGCGTCTGGTATGCGAGGGAGATGTAACAATTATCAGCGAGCGCAAACCCCTTTTCCGAGCGATTTCTCTGATAACCTTGGCTTCCCCAATAGTACCTTCAACAAAACTTTCGCTGGTGATAAATGCAGACCTGGGAACACCCAAGCCTTTCATCATCATAATCAAAAGGTCTCTTTCCTCCGGATAATGGATGCCCCTTTTCACAAGCATATTGTTTCCATCAGGAAGCTTTTCTCTGCCCACAAAGATGTGCGATGCCAGGCCTTTCCTGTAGATATCCGCGGCTGCGAGGCCCCGCTCAACGGGTTTACCCATCAAACATACGATAAGATCTGCCTTTGTGATCGGGTGTTCAACAACCAGGTATCTTCCGAGACGGGTTAAAAGCGGGACGCGATAGTAGGACACCAATAAATAAGCAATAAAAATAACAAACAAAACCCACTTAAAAATACTCGGCCGTTTGAGTTTTTTGCGTTCAGGTTCTATCGGCCTGTTTTCTATTTGAAAAGCTGTTTGTCCTGGCGCCTCCCGCCCATTGTCATGATGTTCTCCCGCAAAACTCTTGTCACCTCTTTCTTCGGACAGGTCTTTGAAATCCAGCTCTTTTTGAAGGCTGTTCTTAAGACGCGACCATAAATCCATCGCTGGCCTCATATTCGGCGGACAAATCTTTTATACATTTTTGCAATAGGATATTCTTTCAGTATATTGCAAATACTGACCTCTTAAAAGTCGCTTCAAGCCCTTTATTGCGCCCGTTATAAATAGTTCTCGAAAACCTTTCTGAAATGCGAGCCATAAATTGCATATGTCATTGCCAGAGGTAAGAGCCGTGGCCTCCTCAATGCCGTCCAAAAGAAGAGTTTCCAGTAATGCAACCGTTCTTTTCCTATAATGCCCAGAAATACTATGGACTTAAAAAATGCTTCAGGGTACCTGAAATCAAATCGAAGCGCCTTTTTTTGCAAGGGCTTATATTCTCTCAAAAAGTTCCTGACCCTTTCATAATAAGGTTTTGGCGAATAGATTCCGCTGATAATCCTCTTATAACCGTTTATGAGTACCTCGTGATCCATTTTAGGAATAAAGTTGATTGAAAAGTCTGTGTTGTCACCCGTAATGTCCTTTAATAACCTTCCCTCATTTACAAGACGCTTGTAGAGTCTGGTGCCTCGAGGGGCATTGAGTAAGCCTACCATTGCAGTAACAATGCCGGTCTCCTGAATAAATGCCCTGAGCCGTTCGAAAATTGAGAGGGGATCGTTATCAAAACCGACTATGAATCCCCCCTGCACCTGTAAACCGAACTTCTGTATCTTTTTTACGCAGGCGATAAGATCACGATTTTTATTCTGGACCTTATTGCATTCCGCAAGGCTGTCTTCGTTCGGCGTCTCAATGCCTACAAACACTGAATTAAAACCCGCCTTGCCCATCAATCGCATAAGCTCCATATCGTCAGCAAGGTTTATGGAGGCTTCCGTATTAAAACTGAAGGGATGTTTTTTGCTTTCCATCCATTCAATCATTGAAGGTAAAAGGCTCGTTTTCAATTTTTTCCTGTTTCCAATAAAATTATCATCCACAAAGAATACGTCACCTCGCCAGCCGTGAGAGTAAAGGGCTTCCAATTCGTTTAATATTTGATTTGTGCTCTTTGTTCGCACTTTATGACCATAAAGCACCGATATATCACAGAATTCACAATTAAAAGGACAGCCC
>CAZIXY010000082.1:0-12091 GCA_964543315.1 uncultured Desulfobacteraceae bacterium
AATTACGTAGCTATTTAGGTTGAAGACTGAAGGCTGAAGTATTTTAACCATCTCGCAACGACCGAATCAAGCCATTATTTCCAATTATGATAACTTATGTTTTTTGAATTTGGGATATTTTGTTCCAGAGGTTACATGCAGCGGTGGTTTTCACCCGGTTTTGCAAAGGTCTCAGCTTAACATGATACTGGATACTGGATGCTGCCTGCCCGCCGCCCGCCTGCCGTACTGCGGGCAGGGACGGAAGGCGGGGATACTTGATGAAGTTATAAAGACGCTTTCAATGCTTAATGCCTAATTTCATAAATAATGCCATTATGTATTCATGAAGGTCTTTGGTATCTTTTTTTGCTATTTCGAATACCTGTCTCAGTTCAACTTTGCCGTACTCATGCACGATAAGATTTCTGAAACCAACCGCCTTAACCATTTTTTCAGTAACCTTGCTACTCAAATACCCATTTTCTTCCAGCAAGTAGAACATCTCATTATTGCTCCCCGGGACCCCCAGGCCATCCTCGCTTATGATATGGGCGGCAATGTCAATGCAATTCTGGACAGCCATTTGAAGGTTGAAAAGTATGCTCTCCTGACGGTCGATGTCCGCTAAAAATGTCTCCAAATCGGTATTACCTTTCTCAACAACCCTGTTCAGGTGCCTTTTCACAGAACTCGCCTTCGCCAATATGAGATAAGTATCAACCAATGTCTAAGCCCTCCATGACCTTTTTGATCAGTCCCGATTGCATCTGTTTTCGATAGTGAGCGAAATCCGCTATCTTTGAAAACATGACCATTTTGTAATAGGCCAGTTCCTTTGGATTATTAACCAGTATGCATTTTCCCTTTGAAAATACTTGCCTCAAGAGTTCTTCACTTGCTGAATTGAGTATCACAGGGTGTATATCTTTTCGTAAAATCCGGGACAGTTCTGTCATATAATCCATTCTTTTTTTATCGGCAGACGACTGGTACCTTCTGTCTAACAGGATACCGATATCTATATCGCTGAAAGGACGTTCCTTGCCTTCCGCGAATGAGCCGAATAAGTAAACTGCAATTACTTCTTTTTTGGTTCCAAAGTATTTTGCTATTTCTTCTTGCATCGTATTCCTAAATTAATCCACAGATTACACAGATTTTCGTGAGTTATTGGGTTAAATTCCCCGAAGCTTGCTTCGTTTAGATTGTGAAAATCAGATGCGCGATACCCCGTAGGTTGTTGCGGGGCAGTTCATTTGTCCTGGTTTCATATTTCATGATCCAACAAACCTAATCTCAACAATTTTCTGGCAATTTCATAAATATCCTTTTGATCTCCTTCTTTTCTAATACCTGCTGCTACGACCCAAATGGCTTGAAGATTTTCATCGATTTTATAGATTACCCGGTATCTTCCGGCCACATGCAAAGAACGAAAGCCGGAAAGATTCCTGAATAATACTTTTCCCTGTTTTTGAGGGTCTGTCTTCAGTGTTTCGATCCGGTCTAAAATTACCGATTGGATTCTTTTGTCTGGGATTTTCTCAATAAGTGAAAGACATGTTTGTGTTATTTCCAGTTCATATATCACAGCCCCAACCTTTTGCGCGACTCCTCAATGGAATATGTCTTTCCAGCTTTTATCTCTTTTAAGCCTCTTTTTATATTAGCCATGAGTTTTTGATCACCAATTATCTCAATAGTTTCCAATAAACCCTCGTACAATTCCCAGCTCATTACGGCCATAACTTCCTTATTTCTTCGGGTAACGGCAATAATCTGATTGTCTGAGGTTTCATCTGGAAGTTTCATAAACTTATTTCTTGCCTCAGATATGGTTAGTTTTTGCATCATTATCCTCCCCTCAATCATGGCAACCTCGTAAAAAGCTTTACGCGTTTATATTGTACAATTATTTGTACATTAAGATGTCCATCAAGTCAAGAAATATTGAGCTTATTGCAAATGACGGGTAACCATTTACGAGCGAAAAGCAAAACGTGCAGGTCAATATGGGTAGCGCTGAGAGAATAGCTAAGAGAGCACAGGCCGATATTATTTGGATTTTCGGAATTTAATACTTCGAACGAGTTGCTGGTATCGATCCTGGTCTTCGGCCTTGAGGCGATTAAAATATTCAAAGAAAAAGGCCAGGAATATTGCCAGGAAAAAAGCCACCACAGCGGAGAGGATCACGATAAGGGCCCTTTTCGGGCTTGATTTATAGTCAGGAGGAACCGCCCGATCCAGAATCTGTATGGTGTCCACGTCCTTGGCCTCCTCTATCTTGGCCAGTTCATATTGTGTGGTGATCAGTTTGAAGATCTCTTCCTGGATTTTGGCCTCACGCATCAGCCGGACCAGTTGCATACCGAGTTCGGGCAATTCATTAAAGGGGATGTAAAAATCGGAATTGTTTTTTGCGGTTTTATTGCCTTTGAGGGAAGCTGTACCGGGAGCCCCTCTTTCTATTTTAGCAAGCTGGTTTTTCAGTTCTCGTATCTTGGATTTGAGCACGATAGCCTCGTTCTGCCTTTCAGTACCGAACTGCCTCAAGACCTGTAGTTCAGTCTGGGCAGCAATGATCTCACCCTTTATCTGGGCGGCTCCCTCAATGGCTACCCTGGCCTGTTCATCAATGGAGACCAGCTTGTATTTTTCCTGGAATTCCTTAAGATCCAATTCCGCTTTTACAAGGTCCTCTTTGACCTTCCCAAGGCGTGTTTCCAGAAATGCCCGTTTTCGTTGGCCTTCGGTTATATTTACTTTCCGGTTGATCTGATCCAGGGCATCCACATAGAGGTTGGCCATGTCCGCAGCCCTTTGAGGATCACGGTCCTTCACAGAGACGCTGATGACCTGGGTGTCGCGGGCGACCTTTATATCGCTCCGGTCGGCGAGTTTTTCATAGGTTTTCTCCAAATATTCTTTTTCATATATCTTTTTTAGGTCGAATTTCTTGATCAGTATATCCGCAACGGTCCGGCTTTCCAGAATACCCACATACAGTTCCGGGCCTGTTTTCGCGGTGATAAAACCTCCGGCCAGGTCGCCGAGCATGCCGCCCGCCTGGGAAAGAAGGCCTGACAGGCCGGTTTTTGTTTCCTGGGGAGGAAGTATGCGGGCAGTGGCCGTATACATTTTCGGTAAGATCAGGCTTATGCTGATGGATAAGGCAATCGCTAAAAAGACGACAAAAAAAATCATTTTTTTTCGCTTAAAAAGCACCATCAAAAGATCAATGAGGTTAATCTCATCTTCGTAGTATTCGGGGTGTTCTGTCTGGTTCATTTGATCACCTCAATGAAATCGCTGCGCGATTTCATTCAACGTCCCTCTTCGCGGGACTTTCAAAACAGCGCTTATGCAAAGGTCTCATCTGAATTCCGGCCGCAGTTTATCCCGAACTTGATTCGGGGCCGGAATGACATTAAATTCGGTATTCCTAATAGAAAAGGCGCTTCGCGACAATCAAGATCTTGCTCCGCCTGAAGTCGAGGGGTTTGAATCATCTCCGAGAAGCGCACTAACCTATTGGTAATTCGGTTTTTGTCATCAGGACATTTGAATTTTGGTATTGTTTCGAATTTCGTATTTCGTGATTCGGATTTTTGCTAATATGCTGCGATGATAACGCCTGCAGCCACGGCTATCTGGAACATGATCTGGGTAATGTCCTTGACAACTCTCAACCAGGGGAATTTTTCCACCTTTCTTGGGACAATGATAGTATCACCCGGATCAAGTCTTATAGATTCAAATCCTCCCAATGTCCACCTGTGTTTTGCGGAGTCCCAGCTTACCAGACCAAAAAAGCCTCCCTGGCTCTTACTGATCACGCTTCCGTTGGCCTTGACAATGTAAATCTCGTCATCTTCAGCATTTTCGGTAGGACCGCCTACCAGATTGAGGTAATAACCCACGGTTTTTCCTTTTTCTGCAAAAAGGGCCGTGGGATTGTAGACCTCTCCAAGCACATTGACGCTGTCCGGCCTTTTTTTGACGATCAAACGGTCTTCAGGTCTCAGTTCGAAATTATACTGCGATGAAGGTAAGACAAGCACCTCTCTCAGGTCTATGACCATACGCCCGGTAGGCTCGGCCGTTCTCAATTTTTCCAGCAACTCCCTTTTGGAAGCCAGGCCCTGGGCCAGGGCGGCCGCCTGCTCTTTGTCGGTCGCCGTTTCAGCGGAGAGGGCGCTCATTGCAAAAATATCCTGTTCCAGTTTGCTGACGTATTCCTTTAACCGTTCCCTTTGCACTTGCCTAACGGATGAGCGGAGATACACGGCGCCAAACGGATAGGCCTCGTCCGTAAGACCTCCCGCCCTTTCAATGACTGAGGTAAGACGCTCGCCTTCGGAAAAAGCATATTCCCCGGGAAAGAGGAATTCACCTTCAAGAACGACCTTTCGTTCCAGGGCCTGGCTGTATTGAGGGATTTCCCTTATGTATATCTGATCGTCTTGCTGCAACAACAAATTTTCCGCGGGATTTCCCGCCATGGCCTTGCGCGGGCAAAAGGTCATTTTCATTATGTCGGTGCCTGATTCACCCGGAATTGCCCTGGACAGGTCCGCATTTTCCAGGTAGGCACTGTTGTCCAGGTTTCCTGCCTGGAATATCAAATCCTTTACCGTCATGCCCTTGTAAAGACGATAGGTGCCCGGATTACGCACAGCACCCCTGATGGTCACTTCCGGTTTTTCCCTTTTTTCCCAATTATCATATATTATTACCCGGTCCCGGTCTTGGAGTATGAGATTTTGAGCGGGATCCCCATTCATGAGGGCCCCGAGATTGAATTCGAGGATTTCCGGGTGAAGATCCGGGGGCATGAGCCGTATGATCTCTGCCTGGGGCAGATGGGGTTCAGGAAGCAAATAGTCATAAGACGAGATGATATCGCGCAGTTTCATTCCGGGCCTTAATTCATACTCCCTTGGGTACTTGACATGGCCTTCCAGATAGACTACTTCCCGGGTTTCCTTATGTACCGGATAAATCTTGACTACATCACCATCTTTCAGGGATATCTGGAGGTTAATATTGGTCATTTCATAGGACGGATCCAGGTTAAAACTCCTGATAACTCTTCTTTTATGCCCTTCCACCCGCTCGATCACGACATTCTGTAGGTATCCAACGGGCAAAACGCCTCCCGCAATCTCGATAAGGTCACCAATAGTTATCTGCTCTTCCTTTAATTCATATATTGCCGGTCGCTTTACACAACCTGCTATACCCACAACAGGTCCCAGAACGGGAATAAAAACGGTATCCCCCGGTTGGAGTCGAATATCATCCCCTTTGGTACCCCTGATGAAGAACTCATAAAGATCGAGGGATCGGATCTGTTCCCCGTTTCTGAAAACCCTGATGTCTCTGAGACTGCCCTTTTTGGTCGGTCCTCCTGCTGTAAATAGGGCTGTAAGTACAGTTGAAAGCGAACTCACGGAATAGGTGCCCGGGCTTTTTGCCTCTCCGACAATAAAGATCTCGACAGTGCGAAGGGAGCCCATGGTGATACTTATCTCAAAATAGGGATAATACTGCCTGAATTTATGGTATAAAAAGGGCTTTAATTCCGCAAAGGTCAGGCCGCTCACGGTCATTGTGCCCAGGCGGGGGAGGACTATGTTTCCTTCCCTTGTGACGGTGACATTATATGTTTTTTCCGCCTTCCCCCAGAGATGGATAGTGAAATTATCTCCCGGACCAATGATATAATCGGAGCCGACCGGTACGTTGACAATCGGTGTGAATGCGGAGATGTCTTTGGCAAAAAAGTCATAACCGAACTGGCGCAGCTCCCGGGAAATATAGGTGGGGAACTGACCTGACATGATTTTTTCAATTTCAGACGGTGCTTCAGCCTCTTCAACGGCCTTCACTGGCTTTTCAGGAACGGCGGGTGGAATCTCCGCCGGGCCGATGATCAGCTCCAAATCCGGATATTTGATAAGCCATTCTTTTTTCTGAGCCTCGCTGAGGGTTGCAAAAAGCAGCCTCTTATCCTTATCGCTCAAGCCCCTAAAGACTCTCCTCTTATCTGCATCACTCAGGCTTCCGAACAGCATGCTTTTATCAGGCTCGTTGAGGCTCTTGAAGATTCTCCTTTTATCCGCATCACTCAGACTCTTGAATACTTTCTCTTTATCAGTTGCGTTCAGGCCTTCAAAGACAAGCATCTTATCCGTGTCGCTGAGACTCTCGAATAGGAGACTCTTGTCTTCGTCGCTGAGGGTCTGGAAGAGAATTTTTTTGTCGGAATCGCTGAGGTTTTCAAAAATCCACCCCTTATCATTAAAGCTCAAACCCTGGAACAGTTCCTGCTTTTCCGCCTGGCCGAGGCGGTCAAAGACTTCAACTTTTTCCGAATCAGCGAGGATCCTGAAAAATATTGACTTTTCTTCCACGCTCAGGCTTTCAAAGTGTCTGATTTTTTCATCCGGCGTCAGTATATCAAAGTCCGCAAGGTCTTTACTCGTATATGAGAGCCCCGGCCTGTCCTGGGCAAAAGCACACTCTTGAGATAGTGAAAAAACCATAAAGAAAGAAAAAATCAGGAAGACCATGCCTTGTAATGGATGCCGACTTTTCATAAATAAAGCCTTTCTTAATAAAATCGTTTTCTCGATTTTATGTAATGTCCGGCATTCAGCATAGACTGATTGCCGGACTCTGTGAAAAAGGAAATTCTTAATAATATAATAGACACTGCTCCGCCTCTTTGGTTACATGAATAAGTTGATGTAACCATAATATTAATGAACTTATAAAAAGTCCATACCTGTCATTTTTCTCATTCCCGCTCTTCATCAAGTACGGGATTGAATTTTATTTTGCTGAAGATATACTATTTTGATTGTGGTTAATGTCAAG
This sequence comes from uncultured Desulfobacteraceae bacterium, assembly GCA_964543315.1. GTDB lineage: Bacteria > Desulfobacterota > DSM-4660 > Desulfatiglandales > Desulfatiglandaceae > JAFDHL01. Next base: position 6,868 of record CAZIXY010000082.1, read on the forward strand.
TTATTTTAGACAGATATGTTAAGAGAATTCGGGCAAAAAAATAGCGCAGGAGGTAAAAACCTTCCTCCTCCGCTATTTTATACTCAGACTTCTAGGATCAGTAGTTATTCACAACCGTGATGACCACTCGTACCGTGATGTCCGGTAGGAACGCCTCCTCCATCATCACTCCCTGAGGCGGCAATAACTCCGATTCCCGCTGCTACGGCCGCCGCCATTGCTCCATATCCCGCAGCGCCTAAGCCGGCGCCTGCTCCAGCCCCTGCTCCACCTGCACCGGCGCCACCTCCGGCACCCGCGCCGGCTCCGGCCGCCGCACCTTCAGCAGCAAAGGATAAGGACGGCGAAATAGGGCAAAGGACGATCGCCACCAATAAGACCAGGATTCCAATCTTGCCTGCTATACAAAGATTTTTCTTTTTCATCCGGAACCTCCTTAGTCTTTACTATCACATGCTGTTTAAAACATCTAAATAAGAATAAAATTCAAAAAATTTATTTAATAATAAACAGCCCCAATATCGGATGTCAAGCTTTTTTAACCTTTGATGTAAATTCAAATGATCTTACCCTCACCACAAGCCTCGTCTTACCTGCTCTCGACCTGTTGATGGAGTTAAACGAGTCAATCAATCTTTTAACCTGGGGATGTCCTTTTTAAAATTAGCCGGCATCAGATCACCACCCAGACTGTACAGGTCCTGCCAGTGACCCACAGTGGCGGCAACATCTCTGGTCCACGGTGACAGGGCGTAATAGTATTTCGCACTACTATCACGGTCCAGAAACATCCTCACCGGTAGATTCAGAAAGACGCCTTTTTCGTGGTAATCCCTGTTGAAACCGGTGAGGTCGTCCGTATCCGTAAAGCTATACCAGAAGCCGACAACCACACCCGTATCAAACTCCCTGCTCACATCAAACAACCAGCCCCGGTCACCTGCCAGAAACTGTCCATACCGGGCGTGCAAGGTTACATCTATTTCGGGGATGCTGTAGTAAATATTTCCAAGCACTGTATGGGATTCAATGTCCATGAAGTCAAATTGGGTGGCCGGCTTTCTCTTTTTCACCCAGTCCGATTCAATGCCCATGGCCAGTCTTCCGTCTCCTATAAAGGCGAGGAGTTCACCTCCTGCGCCGGCAAACATATTATCAAAATACCCGAGGCTCAAACGACCGAATACCCTCTTTGAAAAACGGATTGCCTGATTAAATATCAGCCTGTCGAAAGAATAATCCCTGTCCATGTATTTCCACGAATCGCCTCTGATCGTATTAGGCTCGGGCACGTTACTGGACCATATGTTGGAATAAAATGGAATGTCATAACGGGCATAGGCGGAAGCACCCTTCCAGAGGGAGGTTATGGCGTAGGGTTTTATACCCAGGCGATATTTGAAGACACCTGAAGGATCATTCAGATAGGTCCCGAAGTCCGGTTTGATGCCAAGGCGATAATCAAACCCTTCATCTTCTGTTGTCCTTGCAGAATTTTCGTGTTCCGAATCAAGAACACCTGCTGAGATCTCAATTTCCAGGAGCTTGTTGAAAATATCTTGAGATATCTTTCCAAGCAAATATCCTTCCAGGTGCTCAGGTTTTACTGAGACACGCAAAATTGATATGCGCTGCCGCCTGAGATGTACCGTCAGCCTGCGCATGTCTTTTGGAGAGTGGTAAAGGAGGATACGCAAAACCCTGCCGGCCGCCTTCTGGTTGGAGAGGTATTTTTTGTTTTCAAATTTAGCTGTCAGTTCTGTGCCGTTCGTATAAACGCAGACATGTTCGAAATCTGCTTTGTGAATGGCTTCATGGACTTTTTCCACCATCTCCTTAAGGCTCCTTTTGTTCAGGGGTCTTCTGTCAATGGAGTATTTGAGCGGTGGGTCCGGCCTTCTGGGGAGCATAGGTTTGCCCAGCAAGAATTGCATATTAACCATAAAGCCCAATGTGTCCCCACGCTGGCAGGAAATGCCAAGATCAATGCCAGGGAGGGCCTTTATCCTGATTCCTGCATTGATTGGTGCCTTAGCTCCTTCCGGGATCGCCTTTCCGGCCGGGCCTATATCCTTTTCATATTTAATAGGGTTGTATTCGGCGTACAAATGCAGCCATTCATTGACGGCAAGCTCAATACCTCCGAAAAAGCCTAATTCGTCCCACAAGGGGAATGTAGCAGAGCCCTTAAGGCGTTTTCTACCGAGACCCACTGTAATATCGAGGGGAAAGAACTGGCGGCTGAGCACCAGGTATTCTGCCGGAAACAGCCTTGTGCCGTGAAAATCGTGTATGCCTATTGCCAAAGCCGGGAATTTTTTGGATTCAGGCAGGATCTGGTATTTCAGGTCGAATGCCTTGTCTTTATAAGACCCATAATCTTTCATCCTTGTTTGAATACTTGTCATCTGCGTAAAGCGGCCGCTGAATTCCAGGCCGGGAAAGATTCCCATCCCTGCGGTATACCATCTGTATGGCAGGGCCTGAGCGATGCCTATCCTCATCTCACCGTCTTCAAGGACCCTGGCAGTGGGAATCTCAAACAGCCCTGTCCCTCCCCAGTTGGAGGCATTATTAAAGGGTTTGTCCCAACAAAAGGCCGCTGTCACGAAAGCTGTTTGGAATAGGAGAAATAAAGAATAAAATCGCAGGGTCCTGAAAAAGGGATGACCCGAAGTTATAAATCTCAAAATACTGTCACCTGATATTATAGGTGTTTAGGTTGAAGGCGTGAAGGCTGAAGTATAAGTGAGCCTTCTAACTTCAGTCTATCTACCTGGGCAGTCACCGAAATATCAACTAGACTTTTCCGGGATAGGGGCCCTCTGTCCATATTGACAAGAGCCGCTGAAGGCTGGTAGATGTCTGAAAAAGCGTTTAGCAGAGGTGAGGAGAAAAATCAACGACGGAATTAGCCCTGATCCGCCAACAAGGCATCATCTGCCGTGTTTATCCGCCTTTGGCGGATTACCTTCCCGCCGGAGGCGGGCAAGCGTTCGCTCCTCTTGCAGCGTATTTCTCATACGCCTCTGTCGTCGCTCCTCCCGCAAAAGGCAGCGGGATCTTCGATAGTCGCCCTTGCATCTAATTATTAAATTCTGAACTGCATACTGTTAATAAGGAGGAGAAACCTTGAAAAAACGCAATAACTATCTGTTCATATCCGTATTTTTAATGCTGTTTATTTTCACGTGGAGTTGTGCCACCAACAAGGTTTCCCGTGACCTCATTGATTACGTAAACCAGGGAATCCTTGGTGTCGTGGAATTGGAAAAGAGGGCCCTTAAGGGCTATGCATTCGTTGTAGGGAAAAATTTCACTACCGCTGAAAGAGTCTATGAAGCCTTGAAGAATGATGTCGTCCCTCAATACGGACGATTTGTTGTGCTGTTAAGAGAGATAAATCCGGAGACTGAAGAAGTGATGAAATTACACAGGATTTATGTCAGGGGTGCCGAGTACCTTTTAAGCGGGTTTAAGGCAAAAATGGTGGGTATTCAAACGAAACAGGAACCCTTGATCACGGCAGCCAATAGACAAATTGAAAAGGGGCGGGTAGAAACCGAAAAATGGCGAAGGGAATTGATGGAAATGTATAAACGGTATGGCATTGTTGAGAAAAAGAAATAGATCAGGAGTCCTTGGCCATTTTCTCCCGACTAATTGGGAGTGGAGCCAAGAAATATTATTGAAATCATATCCAAAAAAGTTGATGATTTCAAAAGGGTTCAGGGATACCGGTGAAATGCTTAAAAATCATTACCTGAATTGATGGGTACCTGAAATTATAAACGAGTCCTGCTAAATGACCAAAAAAGCCAGAACCATATATGTATGCCAGAGTTGCGGATACCAGGCACCGAAATGGATGGGCAGGTGCCCTGACTGTGGAAAATGGGACAGCATGGTGGAGGAAACTTCCAGACCATCAGGGAAAAGAACCGGTCGCCCAGGCATAAGCCAGGCCCAGACGATTGATGCCATCTCGCTCGCTCATGAGATGCGCCTGAAGACCGGGATAGCCGAGTTCGACAGGACCCTGGGAGGTGGCGTCGTTCCGGGGTCAATAGTTCTTATCGGCGGGGATCCCGGTATAGGAAAGTCCACGCTGGTTCTCCAGGTACTCGAAAGATTATCCCGGCAGGGTTGCCGTGCGCTTTACATGTCGGGGGAGGAATCACCCCAGCAGATCAGGCTAAGGGCGGACAGGCTTGCCGTACGTTCGAACAGCCTTTACGTCGTGACAGGCACCTGTATTGAAGATCTTCTTGAAAAGATGGAGTCGCTCGAACCTGAGCTTCTGGCCGTGGATTCCATACAGACCGTCTATACGGATACAATCGATTCGGCGCCCGGAAGCGTAAGTCAGGTCAGGGAAGTTGCTTCCCGGCTTATGGCCTTTGCAAAGCAATCCGGGATACCTGTTTTTATTGTCGGACACGTGACCAAAGAAGGCTCTATTGCCGGTCCCAAGGTATTGGAGCACTTGGTGGACACGGTGCTCTATTTTGAGGGGGACAGGGGACAAGTATTCAGGATCCTGAGGTCGGTCAAGAACCGTTTTGGGTCAACTAATGAGATAGGAGTCTTTGAAATGAAAGACTCAGGACTCGCCGAGGTGGGCAACCCGTCCCGCATTTTCCTGGAAGAGAGGCCGGAAAACGTTCCCGGGTCCGTGGTTATCCCCTGTCTTGAGGGAACGAGACCTCTTTTGGTAGAGATCCAGGCCCTAATAGGACCCAGCCCGCTGGGAATGCCAAGGAGGACCGCTGTAGGGGTGGATCACAACCGGATTTCCCTTCTGGTGGCGGTCCTGGGGAAAAAGATGGTCATGGAGCTGACGGATCAGGATATCTTTGTCAACGTGGCGGGGGGGCTAAAGGTCGACGAGCCTGCGGCGGACCTCGGCATTGTTTCCGCCATGATGTCCAGCTTTTTAGACAAACCCGTGGACCGTAACCTTGTCATGTTCGGAGAAGTCGGATTGGCCGGTGAAATTCGCGGCGTCAGTCAACCGGACATGAGGATCGGGGAGGCAAAAAAGCTGGGCTTTTCGAGGTGCCTGTTGTCACAGAGCAACAAATCCGGATCAAGCCCTGTGAAGAACATGGAACTTATCGGCGTGGAATCCATTGAGGATGTCTATAATGTGCTTTTTGTTTCCAATACCTGATAACCTCGTAAAAAGTCGCGTTACGCCTTTTTACTCGGCGGGGAAGGGCTT
>CAZIXY010000083.1:0-11936 GCA_964543315.1 uncultured Desulfobacteraceae bacterium
TGTTCCATCAGGTAGAAGGCCTGCTGGTGGATAAGGGGGTGAGTTTCGGGGACTTGAAAGGGACATTAACAAGCTTTGCACACCAGATATTTGGTCACGACACGGCATTGAGGTTCAGACCCAGCTTTTTTCCTTTTACCGAACCCAGTGCAGAGGTGGATATTCAGTGTGTTATCTGTGGAGGAGAAGGTTGCCGGACTTGCTCTCATACCGGCTGGCTGGAGATATTGGGAGCGGGAATGGTGGATCCGGAGGTATACGGCTTTGTGGATTATGACCCAGAGGTATACTCGGGTTTTGCTTTTGGCATGGGCATTGAGAGGATTGCCATGCTCAAGTATGGTATAGATGATATCCAGTTATTCTTCAAAAATGATATGCGATTCTTAAGACAGTTTTGAAAGTAAGCGCTTTTTTATCCCTTCTATTGAGTATTATCCATGAAACTGAGCCTAAATTGGTTAAAAGAATACGTTGATATTGAAATGTCACCCGACGAACTGGGTCGGCTCCTGACCATGACAGGTCTTGAGGTCGAGGGCATTGAGGCTGTGGGGAATTGCCTTGATGAGATTGTGACGGCAAAAATACTGACCGTGAAACCCCATCCAGGGGCGGACCGGCTATCCCTGTGTCAGGTGGACGCAGGCCGTGAGAGGGTACAGGTGGTATGTGGTGCGCCCAACCTGGAGGAAGGGGCCATGGTTCCACTTGTCTTGCCCGGTGTGAAACTTCCTGACGGTACTCTTGTAAAGCAAAGCCTTATCAGGGGAGAGGATTCAACGGGCATGCTCCTTGCGGAAGATGAAATGGGATTGACCGATGACCACAGCGGTATCATGATTCTTTCCCCGGATTGTTCCCCCGGGGTGCCTTTACCTTCTGTCCTTGAGGTTTCAGATTGGGTTTTTGACGTGGACATAACACCCAATCGCCCTGATTGTGCCTCCGTCATAGGCATTGCCAGGGAGATTTCGGCTGTCACGGGGAAGTTATTGAGGAAGCCTGAGCCGAAAATAAATGAAACGGGCCCCGATATTGAGGACCTTTCAAGCATTACGATTGAGGATGCTGATGGTTGTCCGCGTTACGCCGCAGGTATCATTCAAGACATAAGGCTGCATCCTTCTCCTTTCTGGATGAGGTATCGGCTTCATCTTTCCGGAATAAGAAGTATCAACAACGTGGTGGATGTAACTAATTATGTGATGATGGAGTTGGGCCAGCCTTTACACGCATTTGATTACGATAGGTTGAGGGAAAACAGGATCGTCGTCAGGCGCGCACAGGAAGGGGAGATCTTCAGTACACTTGACGGAGAAAGCCATACCCTGAACAGCGAAGTTCTTATGATTTGCGACGGAAAGCGGGCCGTGGCCGTTGCAGGTATTATGGGCGGGCTTAACTCTGAAATTTTTGCGGGGACCCGGCACGTTCTTTTAGAGAGCGCTTTTTTTGATCCGGTGACAATAAGAAGGGGCTCAAAATTCCTCGGCCTGTCAACAGAGGCTTCCTATCGTTTTGAAAGAGGTGCGGATATAGAGGGAGCTGCAAACGCACTAAAAAGGGCCCTCTCGCTTATTTCAGAGCTTGCCGGAGGAAAGATTGCAAGAGGTTTTATCGACAACTATCCGAAGCCTTACTCCTCACCTGATATTAGCCTGAGAGTGGGAAGGGCGAACCGCATTTTAGGGACCACAATTTCATCGGATGAAGTGACCGGATATCTGAAGGCGCTGGGAATGGAAGTCTCTAATGTAAACGGGGATATACTGAATGTTAAACCACCGTCCTTTCGCGTGGATATAACCCGGGAGGCGGACATCATAGAGGAGGTGGCGAGGCTTAGTGGGTATGATAATATACCCGTGACGATTCCAAGCATCAGGCCTTCGGAAGAGACGGAGGCCCCTGAGCTTGTTATCCGTGACCGGGCACGCTCGATCATGACCGGTCTTGGTTTCACAGAAATAATAACCTATAGTTTCATTTCCCCGAATGCTGCGGACCTACTGGGAGCAGAGGAGGAAAGTCCGCTTAGGTCCTTTGTCCGCCTCATAAATCCACTCACAGTTGATCAATCCGTCATGCGGACATCCCTGGTCCCGGGCCTTCTGTCCACCGTTAAACACAATATCATAAACCAGGAAAAGGAGCTGAAGCTGTTTGAATGGGGAAAGATATTTATACGAAAAGAGGGAGAACAGCTTCCAGTGGAAAAGGTCTGTTTGGCGGCAGTTATGTCCGGACCTTATCGTCAGAAGACATGGTATGACGGTGAGAGATCCGTGGATTTTTATGATATTAAGGGAGCGGTTGATTCCCTTTTAAAGGGCATTGGACTCCGGGATTTTATATTTAAGAGGGATAATGCCCTATTGTTACCAGGATATGACCGGGAGATTTCTTCTTGCATCATCTCTTCCGGAGCACTTATCGGTCAGGTCGGACTCATATCTTTCAAGACGATGGAAGCATATGAACTGCAGAAAGAAAAGGCCTACATTTTTGAACTTGATATTCAAGCCCTTTTGAAGGAACTTCCAAAGACAAAGCAATTTGAGCCTTTCGCTAAATTTCCGCCTGTTTATAGGGATATTTCAATTATAGTTAAACGAGAGCTTGAAAGTTATGAAATCATGAAAACGATCAAACAGGAGGGTGGGGAGTTATTAGAATCGGTCCGTGTCTTTGATCTCTATGAGGGTGAAAAGATAGACCCTTCTGAGAAGGCGCTGGCATTCAGGGTATGTTATAGGTCTAAAACGGGAACCCTGGATGGTGGTGAAATAAACAGGTTGCATGAGTCGGTTATCAATAAAATTAGACGGAAGACGGGTGCAAGATTAAGGGAGGGCTTGCAAAATGGTCCAGATACCTGATGACAAGAGATATTTCAGAATTGGTGAGGCCAGTGGTATTATCGGCGTTGAGCCCTATGTCTTGAGGTACTGGGAAAGCGAGTTTCCCCAGATAAGGCCTCAAAGGGCCGATTCGAACCAGAGAACATATCAGAGAAAGGATTTGGAGATCCTGCTTGAGATTAAGAGGCTGCTTTATGATGAAAAGATGACTATTGAGGGGGCTAAGCAGCGACTGCGACAAGAAAAAACCGGAAAAGCGGTTGATTTCGAAATATCGGAAAATATGAAAATTTTTCAAGACATTAAAAGGGAGTTGCGGGAGATTCTCAGGGTACTCACCTAAAGTCTGCCAGAAAAGCCCGAGTTCAGTCCGAAATGGCCCGGGAGTAACTGGGCGTTCCTTTCTCTGTCATGATCCTCCACCCTGGGTTATAAAAAAGAACACTCCTGTTTACTATAGGGCACCCAATAGAAAATGAACAATAGAAAACTCAGCTTTGAGCAGGGACCGATAAGACCGCCGAATGAGGCTCGAAGTTTCCTCTTGAGAGTGACGCGGAATTGCCCCTGGAACCGTTGTCTTTTCTGCCCTGTTTACAAAAACAGAAAGTTTTCTTTGAGGGCGGTTGATGAGATCAAGAAGGATATACAGACGGCCAGGGACATGGCCGACGACATTAAGGCGGTTTCATGGAGACTTGGGCACCGTGGAGAAGTGAATGATCAAGTCATCAGCCATTTATTTGAGCATTCAGGTCATAGTCAGAGCTATCAGAGCATAGCTGTTTGGCTTTATTATGGAACAGGTGCCTGCTTTCTTCAGGATGCCGACAACCTGGTAGTGAAGACCAAAGATCTTGTAGCGATTTTGCAGTTCCTCAGGGAAAAATTCCCTGAAATAACCCGGGTGACGACCTATTCAAGATCCCGGACTGTTGTGCGCAAATCATTGGAATCCCTGAAAAAGCTCAGAGAGGCTGGTTTGGACAGGATACATATTGGTCTGGAAAGTGGGTATGATCCGGTTCTCAAGTTTGTTAAAAAAGGAGTGAGCGCTGCTCAGCATGTGGAGGCAGGACGAAAGGCCGTGGGGGCCGGCCTTGAACTGTCCGAGTATGTCATGCCGGGATTGGGTGGCCAGGAGATGTGGCGGGAACACGCCATTGAGACGGCAAAAGCTCTAAACAAAATTAATCCCGACTTTATCCGTCTTAGGAGCCTAAGGATTCCCAGAAGGGTCCCCCTTTACGAAAAGTTGAAGGATGGCTCCTTCACGATGCAAACGGATGACATGCTGGTAGATGAAATCAGGCTCTTTATTGAAACCCTTGATGGCATTACAAGTACGGTTACAAGCGATCACATCATGAATCTCCTTGAAGAGATCTCCGGCAAGCTGCCGGAAGACAAGAACAAGATGTTAGATGTGATTCAAAAGTACCGGGACCTGCCGGAGGCTGAAAGGCTCATATTCAGGCTGGGGCGTCGGGGAGGCGCCTACAGCTCTACTGACGATCTCATGCGTGATCCGGTGACCCATGAAAAAATTATGGGTCTTTTGAAGGACATTGAGACAAGAGAAGGCGTCCATGGTGTTGAGAAATTTATAACGGATATGGTGGACAGGTATGTATGATCGGATGGCCGCAGTTCGAGGCCCAAATCTGTAAATTGTTGGATCGACAGCAAGGTGCTTAGTTGTGCAAGGCACAGGCCATTAGGTTTTTGGGCGAAGGAATAAAATCCATGCCGGCTGTGAATACATTTAGATTTCTTTGATTGCGAAAATTGCGGAGATAAAAACCCATGACTTATTATCCCGTATATCTTGATCTGAGGGGCAAGGAGATCCTGGTAGTTGGCGGGGGCCGGGTTGCGGAGAGAAAAATAGAAGCCCTTCTGGATTGCGGAGCTGAAATAAAAATTGTCAGCGATAAGATAACGGATAAACTTAATAAAATAGTTGATGTTTACGGGCTTCGCCATATCAGGGGAGAATTCAAGGAAAAACACCTTGAGGGGGTATTCATGGTGATTTCCGCTACGGATGACAGGAAGTTGAACCACAAAATAAGTAAAATCGCAAATAAAAAGGGGCTGTTAATAAATGCAGTTGACCAGCCGGATGATTGTAATTTTATTGTCCCTTCCATTATCAAGAAGGGGGATCTACAGATTGCCATTTCAACTTCAGGAAAAAGCCCGGCGCTCGCCCGGAAGTTAAGAGAGCAACTTGAAAGGCAATTCGGTAATGAATACGAAGATTTTTTGATCCTGATGGGTTGTCTGCGCAAAGAAGTATTGTCAAAGGGGCTGTCCCAAAAAGAAAACAGCCGGATTTTCCATGAGATTGTGGAATCGGATGTTTTAGAGGCTCTTGCAAGAAACGACTGGCAGCGGGTGGAGTCCACACTGAGTAGGAACCTACCCGAAAATTTTGCCTTTGCAGACTGCCTGAAATACTTGATGGATAGGAAGGACATATGACTTTTTTCTGGTTTAACCTGGCACTCTTTTTGGAATTACTCGCAACGGGCGGCCTTATTGTCTTCCTTATCAAACAGCAAAAGCGGATATTTAGGTATTCTTACCGCATTCTCTTGGCCGGGTTTATATTTCATACTATTTTTCTTATCTCCCATTATTTAACATTGGGAACCGCACCGGTTCTGGACCTAAAATCGGCCCTTTCATTTTTTTCCTGGAGCATTATCTGTGCATACCTTGTTTTCCAGGTGAAATTCAAACTCATGATTTTGGGCTCATTTGTTGTGCCTTTCTCAGCGTTTTTGATGACGGTTTCATCGGCCATGTCCTGGGTTGAGGGACCTGTAAAGCCCATCTTTAAGAGCTTCTGGCTTACTCTTCACGTAGGGACGGTGTTTATGGGAAATGGGCTGTTTGCCATAGCGTTCCTTGCCGCCATTATGTATCTGATCCAGGAAAACCAGATCAAGAATAAAAACTTTGGATCCTTTTATAAGAGACTCCCCTCTCTCGCTACCCTGGACTCAATCAATCACTATTCCTTGCTGACTGGTTTCCCATTCCTGACTTTTGGAATGATTACCGGATCCGTTTACGCGCAGGTTGCCCTCGGGAAGTACTGGCAGTGGGATCCCAAAGAGGTGTGGTCTTTGATTACGTGGCTTTTCTATGCGGCCCTTCTTCATGAAAGACTTGCCGCCGGGTGGCGTGGACGCAGAGCGGCTATCATGTCCATTATCTGCTTTTGTGTCTTGATTTTTACCTTTGTGGGGACAAGCTTTCTGCTTGGTGGATACCACAGTTTCAGCAATTTGGGAGCTCGATAAGTGTCATGGTTAAGATCATCGACATAGGTATGAACCATGAAACAGCTTCGGTCGAGCAACGAGAACGCCTGGCAACCGGATCCGACAGTATTTCGAAGACGCTTGCTTTTATGAGGGAAATTGACTGTATCAGGGAGGGGCTTTTTCTTTCCACTTGTAACCGCATAGAGGCCCTATTTACAACGGATGAAGCTGTGGAGGCAAAGAAATCCATTATTTCACTGATGTCCAAGATCGGCAATATCCCTGAGAAGGAATTAATACCAAGCCTTTTTGTTTTTGAGGATGCGGATGCCGTAAGGCACATCATGAGGGTGGCCTCCAGCCTGGACTCCATGGTGGTAGGAGAGCCACAGATTTTGGGACAGGTAAAGGAAGCATATGTTCTGGCGACCCGAGAAAAGACCTCGGGCGTTATTATCAATCGCCTTATGCATCGGTCCTTTCATGCGGCAAAGAGAGTCAGGACCGAGACGGAGATATGTGAGGCCGCCGTATCCATTAGCTATTCGGCTGTTGAGCTGGCAAAGAAAATATTTCATATGCTGGACGGTAAAAAGGTGCTCCTTATTGGGGCAGGGGAGATGGCTGAATTGGCGGCCAGACACCTGATAGCCCAGGGAGTCAGTTCGGTTGTTGTGGCAAACCGGACATTTGAAAGAGCCGTTCAGGTTGCGGAATTGTTTGATGCACGCGCCGTTTCGTTCGAAGAAATAGAGACTCAGCTTTGTGATGTGGATATCGTTGTGACATCCACTGCTTCGCGTGAATACGTGGTCACCTATCCCCAGGTAAAGAGTGCTTTTAAAAAAAGGCGAAACCGCCCCCTGTTTTTCGTCGACATCGCAGTTCCAAGGGATGTTCAACCGGAGGTCAATAAACTGGCAAATGTGTATGTTTACGATATTGATGACCTCAAGGGCGTCATTGAGCTCAATAAGGCCCAGCGACAGCAGGAGGCTGTTAAAGCTGAACGCATTGTCCAGGAAGAGGTGTTCAAATTCGAGAGGTGGTTCAAGACCCTTGAGGTCGTGCCGACCATTGTGTCTTTGAAGGACAAAGTAGAGGATATTATCCAGGCGGAGCTGAAAAAGAGTCATTTGTCCTTTTCTGAACTTTCGCAGGATCAGATAGAGACAATCCAGACTCTGATGCGATCCATCGCCGAAAAGATAATCAATGATCCCATACTTTACCTGAAGAGAAAGGCGGACAGACCGACATTGAATTCTTACTTGGACGTAACGAGGAATCTATTCAATCTGGATCAAGATAGCGAAGATATGGAATAGGAGGAAAAATGGACCTGTCAAAAATCATCCGGGACTTCAAAGCCCACCCTGATTACACCAAGATGGGTATGATCGCGAGCCACCTGGGTGTGGTAAGGGAAAACTCCTTGACTGGTAAAGAAGTTAAAGGAATTGAGATCACATTTGATAGAGATACGATTGACGGAATAATTAGCGAGACAAAAGAAATAAAGGGAATCTATCATATTGTGGTTGAGGTTTCAGAGGGAGAACTGAAGGTGGGAGACGAGATAATGGCGGTTGTCGTGGGCGGGGACACACGGGAGCATGTATTCCCAGCGCTTATGGAGGCGGTCGACCGCATTAAAAAGCACGGCGGGAAAAAAAAGGAGATCTTTCTATAAGAGTGGAGGATGAGTGATGGGAATGGTAGATGTTACTGAGAAACCGGTTATAAAGCGGGAGGCAGAGGCCAGCGGTAAGATCCTCCTCGCTTCAGGCACGATCAAGAAGATCAAGGCCGGGCAGATCAAAAAAGGAGATCCTCTTCAGGTGGCGGAGATAGCCGCAATGAATGCCGCTAAGCAGACACACCTTTTGATACCTCACTGCCACCAGATAGCCCTTGATACAGTAAGAGTGACTTTTGAAGTCTCAGAGGAATCTATCGAGGCAGATTGCTTTGTCAGGACTCAGGCACGGACCGGTGTTGAAATGGAGGCCCTGGTGGGTGTTTCAACTGCCCTGAACGCGCTTTGGGATATGGTTAAATACCTGGAGAAGAACGAAGATGGCCAGTATCCAAAGACCCGGATCACCGACATCAGGGTGGTGCGCAAGGTTAAGGGAAAAATGGGGTAAAATTTCAAAATGACAGGAGGGAAAAATGGAAATCAAAATGACAAGTGCGGCCTTTGAGCCGGGAGGTATGATTCCGAATCAATATACCTGTGATGGTCAGGACATTTCACCGCCCCTGTCATGGGGTGATGTGCCTGACGGGTCGGCAAGTATTGCACTTGTTTGTGATGACCCCGACGCACCCATGGGAACATGGGTTCACTGGGTCCTTTTTGACATGCCCCCGGAGACCCGGAATCTCCCGGAGAACATCCCCGCCGCAGAAACTCTCGAAGGTGGCGGGACACACGGGGTAAATGATTTCCGTAAGCTCGGTTACGGCGGTCCATGTCCTCCAGGTGGGACACACAGGTATTACTTCAAAATCTACGCCATGGATAAGAAAGTGGGTCTTTCAGCGGGCAGCACAAAGGAGCAGCTGCTGAAGGCAATGGAAGGCCATATCCTGGCTGAGGGCGAACTGATGGGAAAATACAGGCGTTAGGGGTTTTATTTTCTGGGCGATTTAGTGCTTCCGGGGGAAAGCACGCCGCGTATTTCCTGCAGACTGATGACGGAGGGTACAGGTAAACTACTTTTGGAACTGAACTGGAATCGCATTCAATCAAACCCCGAAGCAGTTATCAACCAGTCCATACCTGGTGGATTTCAAATTGTGCGTTCTTCAGGCGATGTTTTATTGGAGGTTAGAACGCAGGCTTTTGCCAACGGTTATTTGACATGTATCAAAGGCAGGCTGTATGACGAAAACGGAGAACTCCGAATGGAACCGTTCGCTGATAGCATAAGGATCTATGATGCTTAAAAACCGGTCATTGATTCCCCTTTTTCTTTTCCTGCATAAGGCAGGAAAATCACCAATGCTGGAGGTCATGAGTGCTTACAGATGATAAAGTTGTCTATTTGGAGAATAGACTTGGCACATTTCCTCAATTTCCCATCTCCCTTGTGCCTACACCCTGCCATAGGCTGAATTCCATTTCTGAGATGTATCGGGTTGAAATCTACTGCAAAAGGGATGACTTAACAGGTTTTGGCCTGGGCGGAAATAAGACTCGTAAATTAGAGCTTCTGATAGGGGAGGCCTTGAAAAACGGCTGCGATGCTGTAGTGACAAGCGGTGGTATCCAGTCAAATTTCTGCCGAATTGCTGCTGCCGCCGGTGTTGTTGCCGGTCTATCGGTTTATTTAGTTCTGGGAGGAAAAAAACAGGGCAAACCCACCGGTAATCTGGTCCTTGACGATCTGTTGGGGGCCCATATCCGGTATGTGGATTCTCCTGATTGGAATGACTGGGAGGAGGAAAGCGAGGCGTTGTCCAGGGAATTAACAGAACAGGGACGAAAGGTCTTCAGGATCCCCATAGGCGGATCAGTGCCTACGGGTGTCTTGGGATACATAACTGCATTTTTTGAAATTCTAAATGATGAAAAAAGGTTAGGTGTAACATTTAATCGAATCGTTCATGCTTCCGGTTCAGGAGGTACGCAGGCCGGGCTGATTGTTGGAAAGGATTTTACAGGTTGGCCCGGCATGATCAATGGAATTTCAGTGGCCATGTCCCGTGATGAAATGGAGCAAGTCATTTTTGGGCTTGCCGCTGAAACAGCGGGAATTCTGGGGGGAAACGTAGAACCTCAATCAATAAACCTGGATGACGGTTTTATCGGCCCGGGATATGCTGTTCCAACCCCTGAAGGAGAAAAGGCCATTGAAATATTTGCCAGGCGTGAAGGTATCTTTCTGGACCATGTATATACGGGTAAGGCCGCATCGGCCTTGATAGACTGGCTTGAACAGGGCAAGTTATTCGGACAGACGGTCCTGTTTCTGCATACGGGCGGGCACCCCGAGCTTTTCGCATGACGTTTATAAATATTATTTAATTTCATTATGTTAAATTTAATAGTTCAAGCATGTAAATATATGAAATCGAGGCTAAAGGCGCAGGGCGCAAGGTAAGGAAGAGCCCTATAACATCGCCTGGTGCATGGCAAAAGGCTCGGACTGTAAGGAACAGGAAAAAAAGATCCTGCATTTATATAGTTTTATTGATTAAGACAAAGGTTCTATCTATACAAAATCAAATGGGAACACTCAAACCCCCCAACTGTGAAATTATCACCATTGGTACGGAACTCCTCTTAGGTCAGATACTGGACACAAATACCACTTACCTGGCCCAGGAGCTGGGAAGCATTGGTATATCCGTACGTTTTCGAACGGCCGTAGGCGATTTACCTGATGAAATGAAGCAGGTCATAGAGGATGCGGTTCAAAGGTGCGACCTGGTGATTGTCACGGGCGGACTTGGGCCGACCAAGGATGATCTGACACGCGATGTTGTCGCAAAGGTTGCAGGTGTGGACCTGGAATTCAGAACGGATCTCATGGCGCAGATTGAACAGATTTTTAACCGCTATGGATATAATATGCCTGAAAACAATCGCAGGCAGGCCTTTGTGCCCGCCGGCAGTCAGTCAATTCCAAACCCTGTGGGCACGGCCCCGGCATTTATCAGCGAGGCCCGCGGAAAACCTATCGTCTGTCTTCCCGGCGTACCCAGGGAACTCAAGTACCTCTTGATCAGGGAAGTCATACCCTGGCTGAGAAAGAGGTATCAGTTGACTGACCAGAGGATTATTTACCGTGTGCTGAAAACAGTCGGCATTGGGGAAAGCAGGGTGGACCAGTTGATCGGCGATCTCATGGGGAATGGCAAAAATCCGGAGGTAGGGCTTTTGGCCTCTCAGGGAGAGATCAAAATCCGCATCGCAGCAAAGGCCGAGGATATGCAATCTGCAGACGATCTCATAACGCCGATTGAACAGGAGATCCGGTCCCGATTAGGGAATAAAATTTTCGGAAAAGATGACGATAAGTTCGAACAGGTGATTGATTCAATGCTTAATGAGCAAGGTCTGACACTCGCAATTTTTGAAACATTTACCGCTGGAAGGGCAGCACAGAGGCTTCACGGATTAACCTCACACCGGTTGTTGCAAAGTTTTGTCATACCGGACAAAAAAGACTTGGTCAGATGGATGGAAAGAGGAGCTTTTGTGGCAGATACTGAAACAGCCCTGTTTATTGCTCAAAAAGCAAGGTCCATGGCGCACGCGGATATTGGTCTCGCAATCCTCGGCTTTTTTGATGGGAAGAATGAAGAATATAAAGTTAAGGGGTACGCGGGAGTTGCAGGCAAGGGTATTGAAAAGACCTACTTTTGGGACATGGGCGGTGAAGGTAATACGATTCAGGTGCGGGGCTCCTTGATCGGCCTGAATACCTTGAGGCTTGCCCTGATTGAAAAAACGAGCGAATGATTTTTTTAATCGCGGCTTTAAATCCTTCCAAAAAATTTTATCATTTAGTTTCTAAATCCCAACATAGTTGTTTCCCCAATTTTTGATATTAATCATACAATATATTGTATCAATATTATTAGTTATCTGCCATATAAGTACATATTATATAAATTTTATTCTATTTATAAAAAAATACTTGACAAGTATAAATATATAAATATAATTACCTATAATTATAGTCGAATAAAGGGTAAATTAGCTTCTCGGGTGTGCGTGCATCTTTTCAAGGGGCATCTCCTAACCAAAAAAAAGAGGTTTTGCACCTGAATAAAAACG
>CAZIXY010000084.1:0-11872 GCA_964543315.1 uncultured Desulfobacteraceae bacterium
TGATCAAGCTATTCCGGAAAAACCGCTGAACTGGTCACAATCAGAGTCCATCTTAAGTCCATAGGAATCAGTGCCGTTGAATTTGAACTCTATATGTTCCCGCGCCTTGTCTATCTGACCCAGGTCGGCGTAAGCATAGCCCATTTCAGCATAGGCGTAATAAAATCTTTTTGCAATTCAATCGCCTCTTTGAAGCGATCAATAGCATCTTCGTACCGTTCTTGCTTGCTGCAGGTAAGACCTAAACCGTAGTTCCCGTCCGGCTTGTCCGGATTTAATCGTCTGACTTTCTTGAACTGGTCCCCTGCATTATCATATTGCTTCAATTCAAGAAAAGCCTGCCCCAGCGCGAAGTAATTATTGGCGTCCGGGATTAATTTGACTGCTTCCTGGTATTCATCTTTTGCTTCCGAGTAACGTTTTTCGGAAAAATAAAGATTTCCGATCAGCTCTTTTTTTCTTATCTACCGTATGAGTTTCGCTTTAATACTTAACTATCTGTTTTATCGGCATTAGAAGCTGTTTCTTGAGATTTTTTTGCGTTGTTGAGTTCTTTAAAGGATCAGGGCCATAAAACATCAAAAAATTGGAATAAAATTTGCATAGTTTTAAAACGTTCAAGTTTTGCAAGGAAACTTCCGATAAGTTCACATGATGGATGCCTCTTTCTGACTTTAGAGCGCAAGTCATTCTGGTATGTATCCAAGAACTGAGGTTTTAACAGGCAGGATCAGAGGATAGGCAAAAATTGCCCTGTATACAAATGCTTGAAGTACATCATAAGAAGCTTAAATTGGTTTTAAGGGTGCGAAGCAAAAGGAATTTTTGTTAGATTGTCATGGCTGGAATGTAAAAAGGCATAGGAGAAGCAAATAATGAAAATACTGGCCGTTGATGATGAACTACTCATATGCGACCTCCTGAATGAATTTCTATCTTTGAAAGGGTATGAGGTTACTGTTTCAACCAGTGGTCACGAAGCATTGCTGAAATTTCAAGAAAGCAGGCCTGATGTGGTTATCCTGGATATCAGGATGCCGGGCATGAGCGGGATAGATGTGCTTCGAAAAATAAAAGATATCGATAGTACGGTGAGAGTTATAATGCTTTCGGCGTTTGGGGATTCAGATACAATCCAGGAGGCAATACGTTCGGGAGCTGATTATTATATGGAAAAACCATTGGAGTTTGACCATTTAATGAAGATTCTCAATGGTATTTAAGGGTAATTTAGTACGAGGTTCCGATGATTTTTCTTAAATTGGACGAATTGAGAAGTCAAATGACACTGGCTAAACCGGTCTATAATCTTCAAGGAGTTTTGTTGTTAGATCAGGGAACTGAGCTTGATGAAAAGAAAATATGGATAATGAAGTCGTGGGGGGTCCATCAAGTCTGGGTAGAAGGTGGCCCCGAGCAAGAGAAAAGGGAAGAGATCGAACCTGAGAAAGAAATGAAATATGCTATAAGGGAGGAATTGAAAGAAAAATTTTTTGAGGTATTGGATGATCGAGTGATGGGGGAAATAATGAGAGTTGCACGCAAACAACTTGAAAAAAGGTTCCGGAAAAAACAAGAACAAAATGGAACACAGTGATTTGGTGGAAATTATTGGGCAGGTCGAGGACCTTCCTACGCTTCCCAGGACCTTCATAAGAATAACGGAACTCGTAAACAACCCCAAGTCTTCAGCCAAGGATTTGGCCCGAGTTGTGACGGATGATCAGGTCTTGACGGTGAGGCTTCTGAAGCTTGTTAACTCTTCTTTCTACGGGTTTCCTCAGAAGATATCCACGGTTACAGGGGCTATTGTTCTGCTGGGGTTTGATGCTATGAGAAATCTGCTTCTGACGACTTCGATATTCGATATTTTTTCCAATAAAGACAAAACGAACCAGGTTAAACTGGAAAGACTGTGGGATCATTCATTGGGTTGTGCAATTGGTGCGAAGGTCATAGGGAATTACCTGAGATACGATAGAATTGAAGAGCTCTTTGTTTCAGGGCTTTTGCATGATATCGGAAAAATTGTGGAAATGTTGTTTTTGCCGGATGATTTTGCAAAGGTTATTTCCATTGTAGAGGACAGAGACATACTCATGGTAGCCGCGGAAAATAGTGTCTTCGGATATAATCATGCTGAAGTGGGGAAATTGTTAGCTGAAAGATGGCGGTTACCTCCTAAACTGACCAATATAATTGCTCATCACCACCAACCGGATCTTGCAGGAAGAGTTTCCCTGGAGGCTTCTATTGTTCACTTTGCTGATATCCTTTGCCGGGCTTTAGATATGGGATCAGGATGGGACAACAAAATTCCACCCCTAAACGATGGTACTTGGAGAAATCTGCAGCTGGAATTGAGCACGGTTGAGCCGATTATGGAAGAGATTGATAAGGAATTTGAGGATATAAACCAATCTATTGCATATTCTTCCTAACTGGTCTGTTATAAAATTTTTGATGATCGGTCGAGCGGGCTGCATGTAACAAATCATGGCAAGGGGCGAGTCGTTTGAAACATGTCCGAAATTGAAGAAAAACTGAAATTGAATGAAAAACGGATAGAACTTTTACAAAAGGGGTATCAGGCCGTCTTGGAGTTTACCGACAAGATGGAGCAATTAAGTCAATTTCAGGATAAGATAGATATTACTTCTGATATTAGCCAGATTTGGAGGGTTTTTTTGGATGATATTCGAAATTCAATTAAAGTAGAAGTTTGTGGGCTTTTTTTGGTTGATGAAAATACTCACGAATTTGTCCTCAAGAATGCGTCACCCGAGGACAAGGGACCCATTTGCCAGAAAGAAATTGATTACCAGATAGAATGTGGCATATTTTCCTGGATAATAAATAGAAGACAGCCGGCCCTTATTCCTTCCCTTGTATTTAAGAATAAAAAAACTATTATTATGTTACCTCTTTCAACGGTGAAGAGAACGTTGGGCGTCGTTTTGGTGCTTACACCGATAGAGGAGAGTTCCATAACACGAGAGAGCCTGAAGCTCTTGACAATGTTGGCAAAACAGTGTTCCCTGGTTATGGAAAATACGCTTTTATTTGAACATCTGAGAAAAGAGCACGAAACACTGAAGAAGGCACAGGCGCAGATAGTCCAGGCGGAAAAGATGGCTTCTATTGGCAGTTTGGCGGCCGGGGCTTCCCATGAAATCCTAAATCCATTAAATATTATTTCCGGCCATATTCAGTTACTCTTGATGGATAAAGATTTGACCCCTCGTTTATCAAAAAATTTGGATATCATGAGGGATCAATCAGACCGGATAGCGAAGATCATTAAAGGCTTATTGCAGTTTTCTCATCACTCAAAGCCAAGGATAAATGAGCTCAAGCTAAATGATCTCATTGAAATGGTTCTCTCTATGTTTGAACACGAGGCAAGATTTCGCGGCATAGAAATTAATAGAGAAATTGATCCTCATTTGCCCTCGATTATGGGGGATGATGAGAGATTATCGCAGGTATTGTTTAATCTCCTGGCCAACTCATTTAATGCAATGCCCAAGGGTGGAATGCTCAGGATTTCAGCTAAGATTTCAGCCAAACAGGACCAATTGTCTGGAAAATCGGGCTTCATTGAAGTCGGATTCCAGGATACAGGTTGTGGTATTGCAGAGGAGGATATTGATAAGATTTTTGATCCGTTTTTTACACTGGAAGGAGATAGAAACGGAATTGGATTAGGCTTGTCCCTCAGTTACGGAATCGTTCGGGAACACGGAGGCACTATCAGCGTGGAAAGCAAAGTAAACGAGGGAACGAATTTTATGATTTATCTGCCCATAAAAGGGAAAAAATAGTATATAAGGTGATAGGTAATGGAATTTTCGAGCTGTTTTAGGGCTTCTGAAAGGACAATGAATTGCTATGAATGAAATCAACAAACTGGATTTGAAGAGTTTTGTTGGAAATGCGATAAATGAAGTCTTTGAGACCATGCTTTCAATGGAAGTTGAATTTTCCGATGCGTATTCGCAAAATACCATAGAAGGCGATCGGATTGTCGGGTCAGTCAGTTTTGCGGGTGAGCTGATTGGAAGCGTCTGTATTCATGTTTCCGTTGCCTTTGCCCGTATGATGACGGCAGCCATACTCGGCATGCATTTGGATGAAATCCAAGGGCAAGAGGAGGTCAACGATGTGATTGGAGAAGTGAGTAATATGATCGGTGGCGGCCTTAAGTCACGATTTTGTGACTCCGGCTTAAACTGTTATCTGTCTATCCCTTCTATTATCTGTGGAACCGACTTCAAGATTGAATCCAGGGACTGGGCCAGGCACGAAAGCTTCGTTTTTAGCCACAGTCAGCACTTTGGCATTTTGGAGATTTTTTTAAAATAGATAATTAAAGTAAATCATAAATTCCGGAGGATAGTAATGGCATTAAAAGTGCTCACTGTTGATGACAGCAAAACGATCCGAATGATCGTCAAGAAGGCATTTAAGCCTTTTGACAGTGTGGTCTTTGAGGCGGAGAACGGGGTTGAAGGGCTTGCAGTTGCTTCCAAACAAAAACCTGATTTGATCGTTCTCGATATCACAATGCCGGTGATGAACGGCGTTGAGATGCTGGATAAATTAAAAAGTGATCCTGCTTTGAAAGAGATACCTGTAATCATGCTTACAGCTGAATCGGGAAAGGACAACGTGATGCAAATTGTCAAGATGGGAGTGAGAGATTACCTGGTCAAGCCTTTTAAGGGTGAGCAGTTGATAGAGAGGGTTGAAAAAATAATAAAACTGGACGCCAAAAAGGAAGAAGAACCCCCAGAAGATTTGTCAAAGAAGTATTTCTCGGTGGATGGGGATATTCAGGTACTTTTTCTACCTGCGAAAGTCGACAGACAGGTAGGCGTACAAGTGGAGGGTTATTTAAAGATCAAGATCAAGGAAATGGTAAGCTCGGGGAAGGGTCGATTGATAATGGATCTGAGCAAAGTAACGCAGACTAATGTGTCTTTGATAAAACTGATCATACAGGTCATTCAAGCCTGCCAGATTTCAAAAATCCGCGTCCGGGTTGTCGGTACCCCGGCTCTCAGTAATGAACTTAAAGAATTTGCAGAAACCAGTGAAATCCCAATTCATAATACAATCGAGGATGCTAAGGCGGATTTTTGATGATATCATGAAGATAAATAAGATTATTTAGAAGCCTGAACCGTAAGGGCTGTGGTTCGTGCTGAAACCTCCGCAGATATTGAGGCAGGAGCCTTGATCGTTCTGTGCAGGACTTCACTGAGTTCAGCGAGCTTGTAAGGCTTGGCGATCACATCGGCGAATCCATATTTTTTAAAATCAATCATGACAGGGTCGTTTGTATAACCGCTTGAAACAATTCCCCTTATTTCAGGATCAATCACGCGCAGTTTCTGAATCGCCTCTTTTCCTCCCATACCGCCGGGAACAGTTAGGTCGGTGATCACCGCATCGAAAGGGTTTTTGGTTTTTTTTGCTAATGTGTAGGTTTTTATTGCCTCTGTGCCGTCTATGGCGAATTCTACTTCATATCCAATCGATTTGAGCATCTCGCCGACAAGGTCTCTGATTTCCTTTTCATCATCCATTATCAGGATTTTTCCCTTGCCGCCATACGGCTTTTTTTCCTCATTTTTTAGTGTGACGCTTTCTTTTTGTGATGCAGGAAGATAAATAAAAAAACTCGTTCCGCCATTCGGTTCGGATTCTACATTGATATATCCGTCATGTTTTTTGATAATGGAATAAGCAGTTGCAAGCCCAAGCCCGCTTCCTTTTGGTTTTGTTGTGAAATAGGGATCAAATATTTTGGGAAGAACTGATTGCGGGATGCCGACCCCGTTATCTTTTATGGTTATCTTCACATATTTTCCTTCCTTTAAGGGCGAACCGTTCCCCCCGGCGAAAGTGACATTTTCAGCCGCCAACCATATGGTGCCTCCTTCCGGCATGGCTTGTCCGGCGTTGATAATGAGATTATTAATGACCTGGTTGATTTGGCCTTCATCAACATCAACTGGCGAGAGGGACTCTGGGAGTGATAATTTTAGTCGGACATTTGAACCCCTCAATGCAAAACCAGCTGAATCTCGTGCTAATTCCGCGATAGAAATAGTCGTTTTATTAGGTGCTCCGCGCGTCTTGGAAAAGGTGAGTAATTGCCGGGTTAAGGCCTTTGCCCGAAAAGAGGCCTTTTCCGCCTGGGTCAGTTTTTCGAAAGCCTTTTCTCCGGGTTTCATATACATTTTCGCAAGCGACACATTGCCCGAGATGGCGGTTAGGATATTGTTGAAATCATGGGCAATGCCCCCGGCAATAATGCCGATTGACTCGAATTTTTGGGCCCTGAGGATCTCATTTTCCATTTCCTGTTTTTCAGAAATGTTTTTTTTGAGAAGCATCGCTATCTGTGCATTCTTCGAAAGAGTTGAACTGAGGGATTCGGCTGTTTCTCTCAGTTCTTCAAGAAGGTCAATGCGCGCAAGGGCTGTTCCCGTAACTGAAGCCAGGTATCCGAAATTTTTATATTTGGTATTTCTTGAATAACTATCGTAATCCTCCTCGCTTTCATCATCGATTCCGATTTCTCCCAGGATCTGATCACCGCATATCAAAGGTATGACAAAATAGGGACTGCAGTAATGTACAAGGTTTATCTGTCCATCTTGCTCGGCGAGTCTTAGGAAACGTTTACGGCTGCTGCTTATCAGCCTGCTGAGCTCTTTATTTATACCGGATCCGTTCTCCAGGATTGGCAGTCCTTTTTCATCCAGCGGTGTCTTGAACGCCTGAGGCAGCTTTCCAGGAAACCAGCAAATACCCATCAATATTTTTTCGGAATAGTTCAGATAATAAATGACGCCTTTCGGCCTTTCCAGCTCTGATATGATTGTTTGAGACACTCTGTCCAAGATATTCTCTGCATCTTCAATGCCGGCAAGCTCCAGATGAAGTTTGTGGAGACAATCGAGCTCTTGGACTGTCTTTTTAAGGTTTTGGTTGATGGCATTCTCTGATGAGAGTTTGGCCAGTTCTTGATTGGCGCGCTGAAGGGCATGGTAGTAAAATGAAAATTCGTCCTCTTCCAGATCAAGCAAGGAGGCGCGCTCACAGTAGTTCTTTCCCAAGGAAGCAGATAAATCGTCTATATCATCGGTTTTCATGTGGAGAAAATCAAGGATATCCTCATAATCAATTCCTTCCGGTTGAGATGCAGGGAAGTCTGCCATGATTCTGTGGGCCAAAATGTTTGCCAAACGAATCGTCAAGATAGCTTCTTTTTGCTTAACAAAGGTAAGCTCTTGAAGCGTACTCAATGAATGATGGTGGAGCCAGATGGCCTGAATGAATATTTGAGGAAGTTTCCATTTTTCTGCCAGCCATTTACCCACAGTAGCATGGTCTACACCCAGGATGTCTTGTTCTGCCTGTGACCAAGAAGTGCCTTGCTCACTATGTTTCCTTTTGACCTGCTCTGTCTTTTCAGGAAAGCATTCGAGCAGGATAAGCTTGCCGACATCGTGCAACAGACCGCCCACAAAAGCTTCTGCCTTGAGACTGGGGCACGACTTGTTGGCAATCATTTCAGCACAAACAGCACAGGCAAGAGAATGCTTCCATAGATCCTCATGCTTATTCGATCCCTTTTTACGCAGATATTTGATTAACGATTCGGAAACCGTTACACTCAGCAACACACAGCGCACTTCCGACGATCCGAGCATAAGAACAGCTTTTTGGATGGAACTGATACGAGAAGGAAGAGCATAATAGGCGGAGTTGACGAGTTTCAGGATTTTCATGGTGATGGATTGATCGGTCTCGATCAACTTGATAACTTCATCCAGATCGGGGTTTCCCTCAGTAAAGATTTTTAAAATTTTGGAAGCCACTGCGGGCACTGTCGGTAAGGCACCTAATCTACGGACAATTCTTTTTGCTTCTGACCTGTTCAGGCCATTTGAATCCCTATCAGAGGCGGAGGGACAGTACATAGAATATCTCCGGTATTATATTTTTCGCTGGAATTTTCAGGGTGGAAGCAAGCCACTTTTTTCCTTGCATTCTTTGCACATTATACCCTTTGAGACTTTATTACGAATCCCATCAGTCACGTCGGAGCAGGAATGCAGATGCGCTCATGACAAGAACTGTTGCCTAAGCCGGTAAAAGGCTTTGCACCGAATTTCTTTACCTATGCCTTGCAACTGCTTTATCCCTTGCACGGACATGACAATACAGTGTCTCTAGGCCTGGATTCTTTACCCGCCTTCACAGAAAGCCTCGCTCCGAAGCGCGGGGAGCTTTACTATTTTTTCGCACGGTTTATGTTTATTAATGTCGGCAGATTACTCAAAAACTTTAGTCTGGAATTCCGCTCAGCTTCGTAATATAAATTTTTTGATTTCTTTTAACTGGAGAAATTGTTGAGCCATGTGAGAATTCCGGAGGTATCATTGGAAGATTTTGAAATTTTATTTGTTGATGATGAAAGGGAGATACTTTCTATTGTAGAAAACTTTCTATCTTCTCAGGGATATCCCGTCACAGTTATTGACAGCGGCTTGAAGGCACTTGAATTAATAAAAGAAAGGGATTTTGATATTGTCTTCACAGACATGAAAATGCCTGATTTTGGTGGTTTTGACCTTTTAAAGGCCACAAAGGAATATCGGCCTGAAATAGAAGTGGTTATTATAACCGGATACGGCACCATCGAATCTGCTATTAAAGCCATGAAATTCGGGAGTTATGATTACCTTCAAAAACCTATCAAGTTGGAACGTCTGAAAATTTTGATAGACAGGATAATAGAGAAAAGAAAATTGGAGAGAGAAAATAAATTTCTCAAAAAGAAGTTAAAAGAAAGACACAAGTATTATGAGTTGATCGGAATCAGTCCCAGGATGCAAGAGATTTACGAGATAATTGATAGGATAAGCCTGAGCAGTCCCACTGTTCTTATCCAGGGAGAGAGCGGGACCGGAAAAGAACTTGTGGCCAGGGTCATACACAAAAACAGCGATCGTAGGGACAGGCCTTTTGTTCCTGTAAACTGCGGAGCCATTGTTGAAGGACTGCTGGAGAGTGAACTTTTCGGTCATGTTAGAGGTGCCTTCACAGGAGCATATGCCGATAAAATTGGCCTGTTTGAAGCCGCAGAAGGAGGAACTCTCTTCCTGGATGAGATTGCCGAGGTTAATCCGGCCTTGCAGGTAAAACTCCTCCGGGTTCTTCAGGAAATGAAGATAAGACCCATAGGCACTACCAGGGAATTAGACATTGATGTCAGGATAATCGCTGCCACCAACCAGGATGTGGAAGAAGCCAAAAGGAATGGAGCCCTTAGAAATGATCTTTTTTATCGTCTGAATGTCGTTTCTATAAAACTGCCGCCTCTCATTGAACGTAAAGAGGATATTTCCTTATTGGCAAACCATTTTCTCAATAAATTCAGCGCAAGAAATAAAAGAAAGGTAGTAGGCGTAAACCCGGAAGTGATGGATATCCTGTTACACTACCACTGGCCCGGTAATGTGAGGCAATTGGAGAATATGATTGAAAGGGCGTTTGCCTTAGGAGTGGCCGAGACGATTCAAATCAGTGATCTTCCCCCGGAGATAAGGGGATCAGGAGAGTTTTCGAAAACAAAAATGCCGACGTATTCTCTAAAGGATAACGAAATTTTTTTGATAAAAAAGGCCTTGCGTAAAACAGGTGGTAAAAAAGCCGAGGCGGCCAAACTATTGGGGATAAATATTTCCACGCTTTACCGTAAAATAGAAAGACATAACATAGGGTTAGAGTCTTTTAATGCAAAATGCAAATGAACGTTTTGCAATTTGCAAATTTTGTATGTTTTTTGATTTTCTCTATCATTTCTGATGACTTGTGTGTTATTAGAAACGCTTTATAGGATATTTTAGCGTTATAAATACTGGCAAAGCCCTTTCTTTTTTTTGCATATTGCAAAAAAACCCAAGTCCTTTTTTGGTTTTTGCCTTCTCCTTGGCATTGCATGTTTTTTTAAGCCATTGAAATCGTATAAGTAATATTTTTTCTATGTTTCTTTTTTTTGCGGCATGGATTTTGCTGAAAAATGTGTAAAACTGAACAAGCGAATTAACTAGACTCCTAAATTAAAATTTAGGGAGGATATGGCCAAACCCATTGTGAGATGGGGACGGAAAGCCACGGGTCTCAAAAAGAAGACAGCCGGGTTGTCACAAAGGGTAATTCGGCTTTCTTGTTGAACTCCAAATTAATATCAAGCCTGTGTCGAGTGATCGGCTTATTTTCCCCACGACGAATTAAAAATTGATGATAACAAAAGAACATTCGGCCTAATTTCAAAGCGGGACAAAATGCATAGTTTGGCTTTTGATAAATGCGCATCAGGTGATCCGGATTTGCATTTCAAAGATTATGCCTATTCAAAAAACTTGAGAAACCAAGCTAAATTTGGTGATATCATCGGGCGGAGTGATGGAATGCAAGGAATATTCAGACTGATTGAAAAGGTAGCCGATAGCGATAGCACAGTCATCATTAGCGGAGAGACGGGAACCGGTAAGGGGTTGGTAGCAAAGGCCATTCATGAGAACTCACATCGAAACAAAAAGCCTTTCATCCAGATAAATTGCGGAGCCATTCCCGAGAACCTATTGGAGAGTGAGTTGTTTGGTCATATCCGCGGAGCCTTTACCGGGGCCACATCGGATAAACCGGGGAAATTCGAACGTGCGAACGGCGGTACGGTTTTTTTAGATGAAATCGGTGATATGAGTCCGGATCTTCAGATAAAAGTCCTAAAGGTATTGGAAGAAGGAGAATTTGAGCGAGTCGGCGGGACCAAAACTATAAAAGTTGATGTGAGAATCATTGCGGCTACCCATAGAAATTTGGAGGAAGAGGTTCAAAAGGGTACCTTCCGTGAAGACTTATTTTTTCGACTTCATGTCATACCGCTAAACCTTCCACCGTTGAGAGAACGCACATCTGATATAGCCATCCTCATCGATTATTTCCTGAAGCAGTTCAACCAAATAAAGAATAAGAAATTAGAAGGCCTGACGGAGGATGCCATGGAGGTGGCCATGAAATACTCCTGGCCGGGAAATGTAAGAGAGCTCAAAAATATGGTGGAAAGGCTTGTCGTTCTATTTGGTGAGGGGAAGATAGGAGCCCATGATCTACCCCGAAAACTGAGAGGAGCGAACGGACAAATGAAATCAATAGATGTAGAAATATCAAAGGATGGGATATGTCTCAATACCGCTGTAAGCGAGTTTGAAAAGGCCCTTATTGTCCAGTCTCTGGAAAAGACCAAATGGGTCAAGAATAAAGCGGCCAAGCTTCTCCACCTTAAAAGGACGACACTTGTAGAAAAGATTAAAAGACACCATTTAGATGACCTCCAACAGTCTTCTGCTTGAGAGGAAGAAAACCGTCAAAGAACTGACACTTCTTATTTAATATTTGACAACGCCGCTTCCTTCAGTATTCAAAAGACCTTCTCTTGATTTTCCAAATGTCCTTTACCGGCATATATCCCGGATTCTTGAGATCACTGAATAATATTTTTAGAAAATAATATCCTAATTTAAATAGTTTAGCGATGGATTTGAACTCAATTCTTTATCCTTTACTGGTATAATTTTCAAACACTTAACTCCTCAATAGATACTATTGAACCGTTTCCCTTTATGTCTGGAAAGCAATGGCATAGATCTTGCCTCACTTAATCATTGATTTTAGATTGTCCGTAATTTTTGAGACATGACCGGTAATAATCCGTGACTTGGAGAGGTCGGCATGAGCCGCAAACTCTTGCTGTAAGTGGTGCCTCTCCGGGCATTATTTCAAAGAT
>CAZIXY010000085.1:0-11814 GCA_964543315.1 uncultured Desulfobacteraceae bacterium
AAAAGATGGGTATTCCAGGGTATTAATTTTGATACGGACAAGTATAATATTAAATCCCAGTATTACAAGATTCTGGATGAAGCCGTTTCTATTTTGAAGAAGAATCCGTCTATAAAGTTGCAGATAGAAGGCCACACGGACAGTCGAGCTTCAGAAGGATACAATCAGACGCTTTCGGAAAACCGGGCCAAAGCTGTCGTGGAATATCTGGTCAATAAGGGAATCAGCGCCGGCAGACTGACTACAGTGGGCTACGGATTGACCAGGCCTATAGCTCCCAACACAACTCCAGAGGGTATGGCCAAGAACCGAAGAGCGGAATTAAAGCAGATTAATTAGCCAAAAGGCTCGCAAGCTAAATTCTTTTTGTATGTTACCGGAGAGGGTACGCTTACGCCCTTTCCGGTATTTGCAAAATCAGGCTTAGTGATTTG
The DNA here is from genome assembly GCA_964543315.1 of uncultured Desulfobacteraceae bacterium. Taxonomy (GTDB): domain Bacteria; phylum Desulfobacterota; class DSM-4660; order Desulfatiglandales; family Desulfatiglandaceae; genus JAFDHL01. The sequence continues at coordinate 435 of CAZIXY010000085.1, forward strand.
CCTTTCAAAATCGACGACCTTGTAAATTTTTTTAACTTCCGACAACAAAGGGGACGGCTATGAAATCTTTTAGAATCCTCATCCCTGCCCTTCTTATTGTCTGTCTTACCCTACCCACCCCCACGGCTTTTTCTGAGATTGGAGATTTGTTCAAAGGTGTAAAGAGTTTTCCGGGTGGGGGAGAACTATCTGAAAATAAAATAATTCAGGGACTTAAAGAGGCCCTGGAAATCGGTACGAGCAATGCCGTGGAAACCGTCTCAAAGGCGCATGGATATTATAAAAACCCGAATATCAGGATCCCTTTGCCCGGGGCGGTGAAGAAAGTGGAGAGGATACTCAGGGGTGTGGGGTACGGTCCCCAGGTGGACGCGTTTGTGTTGAGCATGAACCGTGCAGCCGAGAAGGCGGCCCCCGAGGCCAAGGCCCTGTTCTGGGACACGATCAAGAATATGTCTTTTACAGACGCCCGCAAGATCCTGGAAGGAAGAGACAATGAGGCTACCCTTTATTTAAAGGACAAGACACAGGACAGGCTTGCCCAGACCTTCAAACCAATGGTTCATACGGCCATGTCCGAAGTCGGGGTTACACGTTCTTACCAGGCCCTGGATGCTAAGGTGCGGAGCATTCCCTTTGCGGATAACTTGAGTTTTGATCTGGATAAATATGTTACAAATGGGGCGTTGGAGGGCCTTTTTTTCATGCTGGCCGAGGAAGAACGTAAGATTAGACAAAATCCGTCTTCACGGGTGACTGATCTGCTGAAGGAGGTGTTCGGCAGCAAGCGCTGAAAGCTGGAACACAAGGCCGCGGGCGTATTGTTAAATGTGTTTGCATGAAGTAATTCGGGAAATTAAAAAAATTTTTTCAAATTAAATATGCAGGGGACATAAGCGAGTATTCTGTTTTTCGGCTCCTGAATTCTGACTTATCACCAGCTGAAGCCCGGGAGGTGGATGATGAAAAAGTTGATTAAATGGACATCAATTGGGGTAGGGATTTTGGTTTTAGTTGTGATTGCCGCGCTCATTATCGTCCCCATGTTTGTGGACATTCAGAAATACAAGCCGGAGATCGAACAGAAAGTCTCGGAGGCTGTGGGCAGGCCTTTTACAATAGGCGGGGAACTCAAGCTTTCACTTTTTCCCTGGGCAGGGATAGCTTTTACCGACCTTCACTTGGGGAACCCGGCCGGTTTCAAGGAAAAGGATTTCGTTTCGGTGAGTTCATTCGATGTGAAGGTAAAACTCATCCCCCTTATTTCAAAGGATATCCAGGTCGAGCGATTTGTGTTAAAAGGTCCCAGGATTGCCCTTGTGAAGAGCAAGGCCGGACGAGGAAACTGGGAGGGGATTGGTAAACCATCAAAGAAGGTTCCGGCAAAAGGACGTGAAAAAAAGGCAGAAAAACCCACGGCAAAAGCAGGAGAAGGCATTCCCCTAAAGTCCCTTGCCGTAGGGAAATTTGCCATTACGAATGGATCTGTCCTTTGGATTGATCATACCAAAGGTGAGCGCAAGGAAATTTCTGATATAATTCTCCGCCTCAAGGATGTATCCTTTGACAATCCGATCAAGATTGAATTTTCTGCCCTTCTGGACGGAAAGCCCTTGGCTCTTAGTGGTATTGTAGGGCCTGTCGGGAAGGATCCAGGCAAAGGGAGCGTTCCTTTAGATTTTACCGTTAAGGCCTTGAAACAAATAGATGCGGTTTTAAAGGGCAAGGTAGTAAACCCGGCAGCCGAGCCGCAATTCGATCTTGCACTACAGGTTTCGCCGTTTTCTCCTCGTGAGCTGATGAAAGCCATGGATCAGGCCTTTCCAGTTGTCACCGCTGATCCGAAGGCTTTGACTCGTGTATCCATGAAGGCCAGCCTGAAGGGTGACCAGAAAAAGGTTTCCGTTTCTGACGGGGCCCTGGATCTGGATGAGTCAAAGCTGAAATTTACCCTCAAGGCAAGCGAGTTTTCCAAACCCAATATCATGTTTGATCTTAATCTTGACAAAATTGACCTTGATCGTTATCTGCCGCCCCCCAGTGAGAAAAAGGGTGCTGAAGAAAAGAAAGCGGCCAAGGCCCCTGCGGCCAAAAAGAAAATTGACTATACGCCTCTCAGAAAGCTCTTTCTGGACGGCGCCATCCGGGTAGGAAGCCTCAAGGCAAACCAGGCAAAAATTCAAGATGTTTATTTGAAGGTGGTTGGGAAAAACGGGAATTTTCGCTTGGATCCTTTGAGCTTCAAGCTTTATCAGGGTGATGTGGCTTCCAAAGGTGTCCTGAATGTGCGGGGGGATACTCCTAAAAGCAACCTGGACCTTGATGCCAAAGGTATACAGGTAGGACCTCTTCTTCAGGATGTTATGAAAAAGGACTTCTTGGAGGGGACTTTCAAGGCAAAGGTGTCTGTAAGCATGCAAGGAGATGATCCGGACAGGATCAAGAGGACCCTCAACGGTCGCGGGGATCTGGTTTTTACGGATGGGGCCATTGTGGGGATCGATCTGGCGGGAATGGTCCGGAACATAAAGGCCAAATTCGGCATGGGACAGGCGGGAGGACAGAAACCTCGTACCGATTTCTCAGAGCTCCACTCTCCATTTACCATCACAAATGGTGTGGTGAACACCCCCAATACGAGCATGAGTTCACCTCTGTTGCGGGTGCAGGCCAAAGGGAATGCCGACCTGGTCAAGGAAACCCTGGACTTCCGGGTGGAGCCTAAGGCCGTTTTCACGCTCAAGGGACAGGGAGATACAAAGGAACGATCGGGTATAATGGTCCCTGTTCTGGTAACGGGAACTTTTGATTCCCCGAAATTCCGTCCGGATTTCAAGGGCATGATAAAGGGGCTTACTGAAGGAATTAAAAAGCCGTCGGATCTGAAGAAAATTTTGCCGGGTCAGGGTGGAGAAGAAACAGGGGTCAAGGCTATACCGGAGAAAGTCGGGGAGGGGGTCAAAGGTATTTTTAAGAAACTCCCTTTTGGTAAGTAATTTTCGAGGACCCGATCCGCGATGCCGGTCTTCTCAATCCGGTCCATTAATATAGTAACAATGTAGCCAAAATTATTTTTAATGTTAGTGAGTTTTGGCAAGAAGGGTTCAGCCACCTTTTCGGCGGTGCCATTTTCCTCAAGGCGTTATCCATTCCTTTTGGAGTGGGTGGCCGAATATATACACGGTTTCCCAACGATCCTGCAAACTCCCATTAAGCCTGTAGCCTAAACCGCATATATTTGGCCACGGCAAAGTTCGGTGGTATTCTTTTTGAGATAACGCCTTTCAGAAACCCCCACCGCCTCAAGAAGTATGAAAGGGTCGGTGTTGATGCCGAAGCTTTTAAACAATACTAAATTATGTGATGGAAAAACTGAAAGAATTCATTGATAAGATAACCGATTTTTTCGGTGATACTGTCTGGCAAGATCCCGTGGATGCGGGTCCTTATCATATCTTTCTGCTTCAGGGCCTGAGGGTTTGTCTCTTGACCATCAGGGGATTTAAGAATCAACTGATCTTCCTTCGCGCTTCCGCCCTGGTATATACAACTATGCTGGCAATCGTCCCGTTACTGGCCCTGGCATTTTCTGTTTTAAAGGGGTTTGGTTTTCATGGGCGTATTGAGAGCATGCTCATCAATTTCCTGACGGCAGAGCAACAGGAAGTCTCAAAGCGTATTGTTGATTACATCGCAAATACCAATTTTAAGGCGCTAGGGGCCTTTGGATTGAGTTTACTTATCTATACGGTGGTCAAGATGCTTAACACCGTTGAGATGACATTTAACAGCCTGTGGGGGATTACGCGGGCCCGGAGTGTGCTGCGCAAGATTTCCGATTATATCAGCGTTCTGGTTATCAGCCCTCTTCTCCTTGTTATTTCGCTGGCACTGATTGCCTCTCTTTCTTCCAATACAGTCGTTGCGAAGCTGAACACGAACATGTTCTTTGAACATTTTTTTGTTCTTTTCGAAACGGTTATACCGCTGGTCGGAATCTGGATCGCGTTTACTGCAATCTATATCTTCATGCCCAACACAAGAGTAAAATTCTTGCCCGGCCTGATAGCCGGTGTTTTCAGCGGCACGTTATGGGGAATCGCCTTTCAGGCTTATACCCAATTGAATATAGGTGTCGCAAGATACAATACCATCTATGGTACTTTTGCCGCACTTCCTATCTTTCTGATCTGGCTTTATATAAGCTGGCTTATTCTTTTGATCGGTGCCCAGTTGTCTTATGCCATCCAGAATGTAAAGTCATACCAACAGGAAATGAGCGAGTATGAATTCAGCAATGCACAGAAGGAATACATGGCGCTGAATATGATGTTTCAAATATCAAAACGGTTTTTTCAAGGACAGACACCGATGACTGCTGAAGAATTGTCCTATGCCATATCTTCACCGAAAAGAGTTGTGAGGAGAATTGCGGAAATCCTTGGAAGTCACGGTTTGTTAAAGGAAATTCTGTCGGAAGAAATTGCATTTCAACCGGCAAAGGATTTGCACCTGATCAGTGTCGCGGAAGTGTATGAAGCCATGCGGGATGAGGGTCAGGTTGACTGGCGTTTGCCCGAAGAAAAAAAGGAACCCGGTCTTGAGGCATTGCTGGAGGCCAGAAAGAGGACCGACCAGGAACAGTTGGGCCGGATTACCATGCTGGACCTGTTACAGGGGGAAAAGAAAGACTGCTGATTACTGGGTTGTTGACTTAACAGGAGGGTTTATCTATATTCTAAATGCTCTGGGCGCTCTATGTATGTGGTATTTCCCTGTCCGGCTTCTGCGGGCCAGGGAGATTTTATCGTGAAAACATGTGGATAAAATAGGATTCTGATGCTGGAAGAGATCGTACAAAATCCGAAATTAAATAAATATCTCACCACTTTTAAGATTGGTCAGACCCTTTTTCTTGAGGGGGATGATTCGCAGGATCTATTTGTTTTGATTTCCGGGAAACTGGATATCATCAAAGGAACCAAGAAAATAGCAGTGATCACAGAGAAGGGCGCCCTGTTTGGTGAGATGTCTTTTTTCCTTGGTGCCAAGAGAACGGCCACCGTGAAGGCGAAAGAGGATGTTGAGGCACTCCAGGTTCCCAAGGAGGAGATCACGACATTTCTTGAAGATTTTCCGGCATTAGCCAGCAAGATCGCAACCCTTTTGGCACAAAGGCTTGAAGAGACCAGCCAGGTTGTCTACGGCCTGACGGAATTTTCGGATCAGATACCGGATGCTGTCATAATGACCGACAGGGAGGGGAAGATCCTGACATGGAATACTAACGCAGAAAGGCTGTACGGCAGGGAAGCTGATGAGATGTACCACAGACCTGCTGAGGAGATTTACGAAGAACCGCAAGTCTACAATGATTTTCTTGAAGAGGTGCAATCAAAACATGCCGTCAGGGAGAAGATTTTAAAGATAAAACATCCGGAGAAGGGCACGCGATACATATCAACAAGCACGACCGTTCTCTACGACGGGCACCACAACTTACAGGGTGTCCTTTCCCTTGGACGGGATGTGACTGACGCACAAAAAGTGCAAAGGAGATATGAACGGCTCCGTAAGTGGTTGCTACCATCGCTGATTTTTATCGCCCTTCTGACGGCGGGTATTTTTTATGGTTATGCCGAGTACATAAGAAGCTATGAGACCATGGATGTCAAGAAGGAAGGGTTGAGGGACCACATAGCGAAAGATTTTCTCGTGCTCAAATCACTACTTACTGATCCCTTTACCGCCGGTGACAGGGCTAAGATAAACAAGGTATTCAAAGATTTTTTCGGCATTCATAAAAAAGAGACCATACCATATACCGGACTGATTCTACTTGGTGAGGGCAAGAAGGTATTTCACGCCTATTCGATTAAGGCGGCCAATGATGTTTCAAAAATGATTGGGAGCAGTTACACGGGTATTGATTTCGGGGATGATGATGAGCTTAATTACAGTGTGCTGTCCCTTTATCGGAGAACCAAAGATAGTCCCATGGGTCGCAGGTGTATCGAACTTGCATTTGAGATAAGCAAAGACGACAAATTTTTGGGGTGGGTCGTTTTTCAAATGGATATGAAGCTGCTGAAAAGCGAGTATGGTATTGATGAGCAGGACATTAGAAGGTTCCAATTCGGTAAGTCTTGATTTATGCGAGAATCTAAAAAACCACAGTCCTGGCAATACAGGATTTCAGATAACGAGAAGGGAGGTATCAAGCTCCATATCCAGGGAAGAATGGATGAATCCAATGCCGGAGCCATGATAAATGATTTAAGCAGGCTCTTGAAAGAGAGGTCCCCATCTTCTTTGACCGTGGATCTGGAAAAGGTGACGTATCTCAATGACTTCGGCGCGCTGGTGCTTGTGGAATTGAAAGGGATGATGACCAGCGGCAAAGGCCTTTTTCGACTGGAAAATATAGACGAAAATGTTAAAAAGATTCTTTCCGTCCTAAGTTTTGATGCCTTGGGTGAAAGGGGTTCCCTCAACAGAACTTCAACTCCAGGCAACCTTGTCCGCCTTGGCGAAGCAACCCTCAAGCATGCCTCAGATTTGAAGTATTTGATATCATTTATCGGTTCTGTCTGCTTAGCATTGATTCATGTGGTTTTGCACCCGAGATCATTGAGAACCGAAGAGACCTTTTCATACATGCAGCGAACAGGGGTTGACGCACTTCCAATAGTCGGCCTGATCAGTTTTCTTTTGGGCCTGATCATGGCCTTCATGTCTGCGGTTCAACTCGAACAGTTTGGAGCCAATATTTATGTGGCATCGCTGGTTAGCCTGGCAATGACTCGCGAATTGGGACCTATCATGACGTGTATTATTGTGGCGGGGAGATCGGGTTCGGCCTTTGCCGCAGAGATAGGGACCATGAAGGTTTCCGAAGAGGTGGACGCTCTGTTCACGATGGGTTTCGATCCGACTCGTTTTCTGGTTGTTCCCAAGATCATTGCTTCCGTAATCGTTGTACCGCTTCTGGTTTTGTTTTCCGACGTGTTTGCCATATTCGGAGGACTTGTAGTAGGGGTGGGCATGCTTGATCTGACTGTTGGCTCTTACGTTGCCCAGACGGTTAAGACGCTGACCGTCTTTGATGTTTTTTTGGGATTTCTAAAGGGTGCCGTCTTTGCTCTACTTATTGCCTGGATAGGCTGTCTCAGGGGTTTCCAGGTAAAGGGTGGGGCAGAATCCGTGGGTCAGGCAACGACGTCCGCCGTGGTCAGCGGAATTTTTTTGATCATACTGACAAATTCTATTTTTTCGATCATACTTCGCTATTGGGGATAACAGGGAGTTTATGAGCAAACAGGCCATGATACAGGTCAAAAATCTCGTTGCCAGGTACGGCGAAGTGACGATTCTTGATAACATAACCTTTGATGTTTACGAAGGAGAGATATTCGTTATCTTGGGCGGAAGCGGATGCGGCAAAAGCACGCTGCTTAAACATCTTATTGGTCTTATCCGGCCTTATTCAGGACGGGTTATTATTGATGGCGATGATATTTCAAATTGTGATGATGAAACATTTCAAAAGATACTCAGAAAAATTGGAATTCTTTATCAGAGCGGGGCACTTTTCGGCTCCATGACCTTGGCCGAGAATGTCGCCCTGCCGATTGAAGAATATACGGATTTGTCCAAGAAGGCCATAGACACTCTGGTCAGTATGAAGTTGAAGTTGGTTGATCTTGATGGTTATGAGAATCATCTTCCGTCAGAAATAAGCGGGGGGATGAAGAAGCGGGCGGGCCTGGCAAGGGCCATGGCACTTAATCCAAAAATACTCTTTTTTGATGAGCCCTCTGCAGGTCTGGACCCTATTACGGCTGTTGAACTCGATAACCTTATTAACCACCTGAACAGAAGTCTCGGTACGACCATGGTGATTGTAACTCACGAGCTTGAGAGCATCTATGAAGTTGCGCACAGGGTCATTATGTTAGACAAGCGTACCAAAGGAATTATAGCGGAAGGCGATCCCAAGTATCTGCGGGAACACAGCAAGAACCTGTTTGTGAAACATTTTTTTAATCGCGAGGCAGAGAAGGTAACGTTTAGCCCGAAAGGACTTTAAGTAATGGATTCCCAGAAAACCAAATTTACCGTGGGACTGTTTGTGGCCTGTGGCGTTGGGATTGCTTTGGTGGCCGTTATCTGGCTGGGCATGTCTCGAATTTTTGAAAAGGGTCAATTTTATGAGGCTTATTTCAACGAGTCTGTTCAAGGGCTGGATAAAGATTCACCCGTAAAGTACCGCGGTGTTCCAATAGGCCGGGTGGAAAGAATAAGTGTAGCCCCGGATTCCAAATTGATTCAGGTTGTTCTTAAAATTGAGGAAGTCCGGAAACTTGAAAGTGATATGATTGCCCAGTTGAAATCCGTAGGAATTACAGGAAGCATGTTTGTGGAACTGGATAGAAAAAGAGCGGATGAGCCTGATCTCTCTCCGCAGATTAGTTTTCCTACGGAGTATCCAGTCGTGGACTCAAAGCCGTCCGGTATAAGTCAGATCCTCAGAGGTATTGACGATGTCCTCAAGAAGATAAAATCCGTGGATCTCGAAGGCATTTCGGATAAGGTCAAATTAAATCTGGACGACCTAAATCAGGCAATTGCTGATGCTAATGTTAAGAGGGTTTCTAAAAGCATAACCAATTTGCTGGAAAGAGCTGACAGGATCCTTGCAAAAAATGAGGAGGCTATTAGCAACAATCTTGTGGAGCTTGAAAAGACCTTGGCAAATGCGAGAGGATTTTTTGGTAAGGGCACTTCACTGGTAGGCAAGGTTGATGACTCCTATTCCTATCTTGAGCGGCAGCTCTTGATAATTGCCCAGAATCTGGAAAAGGCAAGTGAAAACCTGGACCGGTTGACAGAACTCCTTGCAGACCAGCCCTCTCAATTGATTTTCGGGGAGCCGCCTGAGCCCCGTAAGTTGGAAGAGTAGTCCATCAAAATGTGTAAAAGGATTTGACGACTCAGGTTATCTATGCTGATTTCTTTCCTTTTCAGTCTAAGCAACCCCAGCCTGGCTACATGAGTAGTCACGAATGGAGATTTTACCATGAATTGTTTTAGAAAAGCATCACTTTCCTTACTCGGTCTTGCACTTCTTTTAGGCGCCTGCATTCCTTCCAGCAAACCCCAGAACAAGATTGAGTTTTATACTCTGGAGTATAATCTTACCCACAAAGGTGGCCTGAAGTCCATTCCTGTTGTTATACGGATAGAACGTTTTAGTGTGGCGCCTATGTACAATACCACCCGGATGATCTATAGGGACAATTCCTTCAAAAGAAGCGCCTATGTTCTGCATAAGTGGCGAGCCAACCCTGGTAATCTTGCCACCTATTTCTTAAGCCGTGATATAAAACAGTCCGGTCTGTTTAAGGCAGTTATTCCGCATGATAGCGGATTTCCTTCCTCCTATGTGCTGGAAGGTTCGGTAGATGAATTTTTTGAATGGGATACAGCAAAAGAATGGAGGGCCGTTTTATCCCTTGCCGTTACCTTGATGGCGCATAATGAACCGGATATCAGCAAAAGAGTCCTCTTTCAGAAGGCCTACCGAGTCATAAAGCCTTGCAAAGAGAAGCATCCCAGTGCCCTTGCAAGAGCCATGAGCCTGGCTATGAAAGAGGTTTCGGGCGAAATCCTTGAGGATATTTATGTAGCCCTTAAAGACCGCAATCCTTGAAATCCCTAAAAAATCCGGATCCAGCCAAGAATATTGACTATAGCGATTAACTATGACATTTTATTGATAAGTGATATTTTTTTAGCTCCTCATTACAGTTAATAAGCATTCGCAAATGAATCAAGAAGACATTTTCGGTGATACCGAATTCTTGTAAATGCATTAACTCCTGAAAGTGAGATTAAGCGTTTCTGATGCCGAAGCTTTTGAACTGCGTCAAAACATTGCAATAAACAATCCCAAGATAAAGGGTCTTTTTTATGGATATCCTGCTTCAAGTAATTGTCACGGGTTTAGCCACAGGTGGCGTATACGGACTGATAGCACTTGGTTTTGTGCTTATATACAAGGCTACCAGTGTCCTGAATCTCGCCATGGGTGAGTTAATGACGTTGGGTGCCTTTATGTGCCTGACCGCACTGCTGCAATTGAAGGCCCCTTTTTACGTTGCCTTTGTCATTACCCTTTTGCTGGCCTGCGTCCTCGGCTTTGTTATCGAACGTCTCATATTAAGGCCGCTTATCGGCGAGCCCATAATCTCAGTCATAATGGTTACCATAGGGTTAGGCCTTATTCTCAAAGGGCTTATGTACATGATCTGGACTCCTTCTTTCAGGACTTTTCCTGAGATCTTTCCACCAAAACCTTTGCTCCTCGGATTTGCGGTGGTTCCCTCAGGTCTTCTGTGGGGATTTATCTTTGCCATTATAGGCACTGTCATTTTTCTTTTGATCTTCAAATTTTCCAGGACCGGAGTTGCCATGCGTGCAACGGCCAATGACCAGCAGGCTGCCCTTTCCATGGGCATCAGTGTACGATGGGTTTTTGCTTTGGCCTGGTGTTTCGGAGCAATGGCCTCAGTCATTGGCGGGATTGTTATCGGAAACATCAGCGGCATAAGCGTGTATATGGGAGATGTTGGTCTGAAGGTTTTGGCCGTTATTATTCTGGGAGGCCTGGATAGTATCGGAGGTGCTATTTTAGGGGGATTTATCATTGGAATTCTGGAAAACTTGACCGGTCTTTATATTGACCCCCTTGTCGGTGGAGGTGCCAAGGGGATAGCCCCATTTTTCATCCTGGTGATTATTCTTATGGTCAGGCCGTATGGGCTGTTCGGCAAAGAGATAATCGAAAGGGTCTGAGGGATTTATGATTGTCGATTGATGATTGATGATTGAAAAAACGTAAAGACCTGGCTTAAACCTGAAACGAATAACCAATGACAACGGAGTCCGGATTAAATTATGCGCTGCGGAGATTTTAAAGAGACATATATAAAGGATGAAGAGATTTTTCAGTCCCTTTTTGTGAAATTCTGGCTGGGCCTGTTTTTTGTCTTTCTTCTGGCTTTTCCCTTTATAGCCAATGCCTACCTGCTTTACGTGGCCAATATGATCGGATTTGCGATTATAGCGGCAGTCGGCCTGAATCTCCTGACAGGATTTACAGGGCAGATTTCTCTCGGACATGCCGCTTTTGTGGGTGTGGGGGCGTATACATCGGCCATACTTGTCACCCGGCTGGGTTTTTCTTTCTGGTTGTCTATTCCTTTTGCCGGTCTGGTTGCGGCATTGACCGGCATGATTATCGGAATACCGTCTCTTAGAGTAAAGGGCCTTTATCTTTGCATAGCGACTCTGGCTGCCCAGTTTATATTTGAGTTTG
>CAZIXY010000086.1:0-11670 GCA_964543315.1 uncultured Desulfobacteraceae bacterium
TATTGCTGCCCCTCTTTCATTTTCCACCATCACATCAACCTTGCCTGTATCATGGGCGAGCGTTCTTATACGGATGCGGCCCGAATGATAAAAGCGATCTATGGTGTGCTCGACATTATCGAGCTTTATAACCGTGTTTTCAGTAAAATCATTACCATAGATATAAAGCCTCTGGTTTCCCGAGATTAAGCCCTGAAGTGGATATACCCTCGTGATAGTGGGTTTCGCTTCTGTATACACAAAGCCGCTTTCCAGTATGGCCTCCCCCTCGTCTGTCATGACATGCACATCAACCGCTCCTGGGACAGGGGAAGATGCGGTCTTGAGCCTCAAGGAATTTGAGGTGAGGACACTTATATCATTCTGTTCAATATCACCGAAAAATACAGTTGTACCGCTCTCCTTGAAATTTCTTCCCCTTACAGTCACGTAAGTGTTTCCTTCAACAACACCGTTGTTGGGCCAAAGGTAATTTACGGTCGGGAATGTGTCGATATAGGTAAAGCCGCCGTAATTGGTGACGGAGCCATGAGGCGTCGTAGCGGTAACACTTACCAGTCCCGCATCATGTGCCGATGTGAGGACCCGTACAAGTGAGGTATTACGAAATTTAGTTATTGCGGCTGGAGCCCCACCAAAATCAACAGCCATGTCACCGGTAAAGTTATTGCCGAATATCCAACTCGTTGTTCCGCCGTCGGGGAAACCCTTGTTGGGGGATACAGCCGTGATTTCAGGGGGAGAGGTTGTGTAGGTGAACAGGGCATCATAAGTTGTTGTTCCAGACAGTGAAGTCACGCTGACATTCACCGGTTCCGCATCTTTATGGGATGTGGTCAGGACACTGACAAGATTGGAATCAAGAATCTGCTTTTTTCCGCCGGGAGAGGTTAAGGTCTGTAGCCCGGCAGGAGATCCCCCAAAATCCCATGTGTCGGATGCCCTGAAATTGCGGCCCCATATTCTAACCAGGGTCCCGCCCTGTGTGACGCCGCTTTCAGGAGAGATCCTTGTGATTAGTGGGGGTTCATCCTGATAGGTAAAGGCATTGGGGATTGTGCCGGTTCCGTGGGTATTCGAAACAATCACATCTACAGTGCCTGCACTGTTGGGAGGCGTATAACATTTCATCCTGCGGGAGTGGTAGAACCGGCGAACAACGGATTCTTCTTCCCCGAACCGTACTCGCATATCGGAGGTAAATTGGCGGCCGTAAAAATGTATGGATGTGTTCCCCTCTGTCACACCATTGTCAAGATCAATGTGATTTAATAAGGGACTTGAGTTTTGAAATGTAAACGCGGAGGGAAAAGTGTCCGTTCCCTCCGAATTGGTGGCGCTTACATCCACAGAACCTTCTGGGAGATGTTCAACTGTCAGGACATATACTTTTGTGGAGTCTATAAATCGCTTAAAAACGACCCGTTCATTATCAAAACGAAATACAGTGTCTTTGGTAAAACCTGTTCCTATAATGCCCACATAACTTGCCCCTTCTGTGGGACCTTTCGTCAGGGTAAGGGCAGTTATTGTTGGTGGTGCGGCATAGAGCATACCCGGGAATAGCAACAGAAAGTAAAATAGTGATAATCTAAATTTCTTTTTCACTACAGCTCCTTATGATCCGTACTTGTTTGCTGTCTACGAGATCGTTCAATTTACGGTCTCTTTTGAAATTTCATTCAAAATATCAGTAGCATCTGAACTTCCTATGTCTCTGAGTGCTTGAACAATCAGAATCCTTGATGACCTTGTTGCTTTTTCGTATAACCCTTTGAGTCTCGGAACCGCTCTGACCTCACTTATCTTACCCAGAGCTATAATAGCGCTATCCCTCAGATCCGGATCAGGATGATTTAGATAAGAGAGGAATTTCTGGGAACTTTTCCTGTCTTCAGCGGTTCCAAGAGAGAGAACAATTTGAGACTTGAGAAACCCGTTTTGATCGAGGGAAAGCTCCTTTCTGAGGAATTCGTTCGCAGTTTCCGTCCCCATGTACCCCAGGGCTTCGTATCCCGCCATGCGTACAGCCTCAGTTGTTTCCGGGTGTGTGCAGATAGTGACAATGCATTCAACTGATTTGCTGTCAGATCGAAGCCCGGCTATGCGTATGGCGCTTATGAGTCTTGCCAGTCCTGCACGGCTCTGTTTTGACAAATCAAGCAGACCGTCTTTGAGCATGATCCTTATCTCTTTGTCGATGCTCTTATCCGTAATTGAACCAAGTGTGTGCTCAATGCGATTGCGCTCGACTTTGGATAAATCCGGATCAGTCAATTCGTTTATAAGCTCACTGATTTTTCCGGATATGTTTTCCAAAACTGTTTTGGAGGTTGATTCTTCCGGAAAAGACTTAGGCTTTCGTCTTTTGACCTCATCGATTCCCGGGTAGAGAGTTAAGGCTTTCCGCATACCGGTGGAGGACTTTTTTATATCAGCCGGTGCGGAAGAAATAGGATGTCTTGCGAGTCTGTGTGTGTATATAAGGACAATAGTTAGAAGAATTGAGGCCGTTATGACAAACCCTGCCTTTATTTTTGTCTTCATATCTTTTTCTTTTGAAAGAATTGAATCACCCATGACAGGATTCCTAAAGGAAATGTTAATGTGTTTTCGTATCACTCTCTGCGATATCCGTACCAAAACATATTTTGTGCAGAATGTTCCGGAATCGAGAGGCAGAAAATTTTGTCGAAAAGTCCGGAAAGCCTTTATAAAGAGAGGTATCAGTGGGTGAGGATGTTATGTGTCAATAATAGGGGTTTACACGTAAAAAAGATCCTAAAAAACAAAGAAACATAAAAATGCCCACAAAATTGTGCGGGGGCGCACAGTTTTATGGGCGTACTGGTAGGAAGTGTCCGGGTGATAATAATCTTATTGACCTGAACTTCAGTTACTCACCCGTTCCTCATATGTTTGCTCAATGGTCTGGACAAGGCAGGTCAGGGCGTGGTTGACGGGGGTGGGGATCCCCAGGGCCTCACCTTCCCTCATAATAGCCCCATTGATGAAGGCGACCTCGGTGATCCTCTGGTTGAGCACGTCCTGGAGCATGGAGGCAATATTTCCGGCTGTGGCCCGGCACACCTCGCGAACCCGTTCTATGGGGTCGGGGTAGGGGAGTTTGATGCCTTTTTTGTTGACAACGGCGACGGCCTCCTTAACCGCCTGATCCATGACGGTTCTCGTTCCCTCTATCTCCGGGAGCCTGCCGTTTTTGAGGCGGGTTATGGCAGTCAGGGCGTTGATGCCCACATTGATAATCAGTTTGCCCCAGATGAGATCGTTCACGTTATCCACGGTCCGAGTCTCGAATCCGGCCTCGTTGAAGGCGGAGACTATTTTCGCGACCGGACCTTCGGGAGGACCTTGCGGTCCGATGATGGTCTCGCCCTGCCCGGCGTGCCTGATATGACCTGGACCCAGAAGCGTGGCACCCTGCGCGGTCACGCCTCCCAGCACCTGGTCATTTCCGAAAGCCTGCTCCAGTATCTCCAGGTTGCCCAGACCGTTCTGTAACGTGACGACGCGAGCCTCGGGTCCGAGCCAGGTCTTGAGCCCTTCGGACACGGCTTGTGTCTGGTTGGACTTGACACACACAAGCACCACATCCGGAGTCCGGGATATCTTGCCGGTAAAGGCCGGGACAGCCACGTGGTATTCTCCTGTGACGCCTTCCACGGTTATGCCTTGCTCGTTGATAAGGCCGGCCCTTTCTTTCTTGTAATCCAGAAGGGTGACATCATGGCCGGCCTTTTGCAGGCGCGAGGCGAAAAGGCAGCCCATGGCACCGGGTCCCACGATTAGAAAAGTCATTGAACGCCTCCGTTATATTCTGCGGCTTGATATTGATCCAGTGATAAACAATTATTATTGACGACCATCCAACATTTCAATTAGGTTTTTTAGCTGCTGACGTGAATGCTGAGTGTTTTCTTATATCTTCTCCGCCTCTTCCGCCTTCATGGCGAAACCATGCTCAGGCCCGGGAAAGGCGCCTGATTCCACTTCCTCCTTGTATTGAATCAGGGCCTCTTTTACCTGCGGCGCCAGGTTGACGTATTGTTTGACAAACTTGGGCGTGAAGCGCTCAAAAAGACCCACCAGGTCATGATAGACAAGGACCTGTCCGTCGCAATCCTTGCCCGCGCCGATTCCGATGGTGGGGATGTTTAATTCCTCCGTGATCCTGGCGGCGACCAGGTCGGGGATACATTCCATGACAATCATAAAGGCCCCGGCCTCTTCCAGGTCTTTGGCGGATTGAACCAGCTCCCTGGCGCTTTCCGCGTCTTTTCCCTGGACCTTGAAACCGCTCAACTTTGTAGCGGTCTGAGGTGTCAGGCCTATATGCGCGCAGACCGGTATTCCGGCGTCGACCACGGCCTTGACCACGGGGGACATTTCGCTTCCTCCTTCGAGCTTGACGCTGTCGCATGCGGCTTCCTTTATAAAGCGGCCCGCGTTTTCTACGGCTTTCTCGATACTGACCTGATAAGACATAAAGGGCATATCGCCGATGATGAAGCTCGCTTTGGCCCCACGGCACACTGCCTTGCAATGATGGATCATCTCGTCCATGGTTACGGGGACCGTGGATTCATATCCGAGCATCACCATACCAAGGGAATCCCCCACGAGTATGGTATCGATTCCGGCCTGATCCACAAGGCTTGCCGTTGGATAATCATAGGCCGTCATCATTGTAATTTTAGCTCCATCCTCCATTTTTTTATTTAAATGGGCGATTGTGACTTTTTTCCGTTCCATATATTCCTCCTCAGTTTATTATGGGTGATATTCGAATAAAAAAGGCCCCCGGCGGAACCAAAGGACCTGTGTTAAAGAATAAATGAACTTATTTTATCTTTATATAGCCCAAGGGGAAATAGCATTTCACATCAAGGGCCTCCTTAACATTATGGCCGTCCCGGTCACTGTTGCCTGCGATCCAGGCGGCGCCACCTGAAAAAATGTGCTTCGGCTGAATTTGAAAGAGCAATGCCGACTTGATGTCCTGTTTGAAAAGGATCACCCTGCTTTCAGACATTCCTTGAGTAAGATTTATATAATTAAGGTACACTGCTTGTCAACAAAAAGCCTGTTGCAGAGTTTGCCGTCTTCGGGCATAAATCATGCCGCTTCTCTAAGGTAGAAAGCGGGTTGAGCCCGGGTTTTCAGATTAATTTTGGGGTTGAACATGATCGGCTCCTCTGTGTATAATAGCTACGGCTTTTGAGTTGAGAGCGGCTTTCGTTTGAAGAGTCCCTGTCCCTTAAAAGAGTGGCGGCACAGGATTTCAAAACTTTGGAGGGAAATTATGGCACAGATAGACGCCTTTTTTAAACTCATGAACGAACAGGGAGCGTCCGACCTTCACCTGATATCGGGGCAGCAACCGGTATTGCGCATTCAGGGGGATCTGGAGAGGGTGAAATACAAAACCCTTGATAATGACGGCCTGAAGAAAATGCTGTATGAAATTGCCACGGAAGACAAGGTAAAGGTGTTCGAGGAGACCGGAGATGTGGATTTCGCGTACGAGATCCCGGGGCTGGCACGATATCGGGCCAATTTCTTCCAGCAGAAATACGGTGTCGGCGCCGTGTTCAGGGAAATACCTTCAACAATCCTGACATGCGAACAACTTGGCCTTCCTCCGGTTGTCAAAAGGCTGGCCACATTGCCCAGGGGGCTGGTCCTGGTAACAGGTCCCACGGGTAGCGGAAAGTCCACGACCCTGGCAGCCATTGTTCACGAGGCCAACATGACCCGTAAGGAGCACATCCTCACTATTGAAGACCCCATCGAATTTGTTCACAAAAGCGAAAAGGCGGTGGTGAATCACAGGGAGGTGGGTATACATACAAAGTCCTTTTCAGCGGCCCTGAGAGGGGCCCTCAGGGAGGATCCAGATATCATACTCGTGGGTGAGATGAGAGACCTGGAGACCATTGCGCTTGCTATAGAGGCGTCGTCCACCGGCCATCTTGTCTTTGGAACGCTCCACACATCCAGTGCGGCAAAGACCGTGGACAGGGTCATCGAGGTCTTCCCCGTGACCCAGCAGGAGCAGGTAAGGAACACGCTCTCGGACGGCATTCGGGCCGTTTTGTCGCAGACCCTTTTTAAACGTATCGATAAGAAGGGCCGGATAGTCGCGCTTGAGATAATGATCGCCAATCCCGCAGTGAGAAACCTCATCCGCGAGGGAAAGACATTTCAGATTCCCTCAATGCTTCAGACAGGAAAGAAATATGGAATGCAGACCCTGGACGACTCCATCATGGAGCTTCTGACCAAAAAAATAATCAGCCCTGATGACGCGTATACCAAGGCCAATGATAAGGGCAGGTTTTTACCGTTTATGAAACATCCGCCGGCTGACTTCACGGAAGTTTGATAACTGTATTTTGCATAAACAATCTTGAACCCATTAATAAAAAAACATAAATTCATGTAGTTGGATAGATTTTGATTAGACTATAGAAAGATCCTATTGGGTGCCGATAAAATGAAACCCAAAAATTTTCAAGATTGTTTACCCTTCGGGAGCGTCGATTTTACCGCATCTACTGCGTTATCAAGTGCTTGCGGTAGAGTACTACAGCTGCGCACTTGAAGCCTTGTATCTCCACGAAGGACCGGGATCTCACGATCGGTAGCCTCGACACTTGCAAAATCCAGTTGATAGGCTTTGTTCAGAGAACCGAGAAAATTTTTTAAGCCTAGAGGAGAACAATGCCATGCGAAAGCAACAGATAGATTATATTCTGACAACCATGCTGGAGTCGCACGAAAATGTGTCGGACCTCAATATTACGGTGGATAAACCTTTCCAGGTGGAGTCCGGCGGCCAGTTGATGCCCGTATCGGTCAACCCCCCCATTCAGGTGATAACGCCGTTTCAATCCGAGGTTTTCGCCCTCAATCTTATTGACGGGGATCGGCGTTTGACCAAGATGCTTCTATCGGACGGTTCGTGTGATTCCAGCTACCAGTTGGCCGGCAAGGCGCGCTTCAGGGTCAATGTGTTTTCTCAAAAGGGATACTACTCTACAGTCATGAGACAGCTGGCAACGCGTATTCCCACAATTGAAGAGCTGAACCTTCCCGATGCCTTCTCCAAGATGACCGATGAGAGAAACGGGATCATCCTGGTGACCGGCGCCACGGGAAGCGGTAAAACCACTTCTCTTGCAGCGGTTTTGGATGAGATAAATGAGAAATATTCCGTGCATGTGATAACACTTGAGGACCCGGTGGAGTATCTTCACTCTCAGAAAAAGGCTACTTTTAACCAGCGGGAGCTGGGCCTTGACTTTGAAGCTTTCGCGTCCGGCCTGAGGGCTGCCCTGAGGCAGGCACCGAAAGTAATACTTGTGGGTGAGATGAGAGACAGGGAGACCGTTGAGATCGGTCTTGCTGCTGCGGAAACGGGTCATCTGGTGTTGAGCACCATCCATACGGTAGATGCGGGGCAGACCATCAACAGGATCGTGGGTATGTTTGAACAGGATGAGGAAAAGCAGATCAGGACAAGGCTCGCAGATACCTTGAGGTGGGTTGCCTGCCAGCGCCTGATGCCCAGGGTAGGCGGGGACCGTGTGGCGGCCTTTGAGATCATGGGGGCAAATATAAGGGTGAAGGATACGATAATAAACGGGGAGTCCGAAGGAAAAACATTTTATGACATTATTGACAGCAGCCGCGCGTTTGGGATGATGACCTTTGAACAGAGCATATCAGAACTTTTCAGGAATGGACTTATTACAGAAGAAACAGCCATCAGTTACGCAACCCGAAAGGCGGTCATAGGAAGATATCTGGATACCATAAAGGCCGAAAGGGGAGAAAAAACCACAACTATTGAAGATTTGAGTCTGGATTCGGATTACGGGAAAGATTACGAAACATAGTTGATCTAAGCGAGGAGCCGTGCCCATGGAGATCAATTGCAATAAGTGCGGGGCAAAATTCAATGTCCCGGACGAGAAAATACCGAAAGGAAAACGGGTCATAATCAGTTGCCCCAAATGCAAAAACAAGCTGACTTTAGACAGCCGTGGTTCAGGCCAAGAGAAGGCGGCCGGTGTGACTGCCGAAGAGACCAAGCCCGGTTTGCAAAGGCCGGATGATGGCTACGGTTACGGGGAAGAGGGCGCTGCGCTTGAGTTCTATGAGGAGGGGGTAAAACTGGCCCTCGTGGCAGGGAACGAAGCGGAACAGGTTGAGATGCCGAAAAAGGCGGTTGAGGAATTGGGTTACAAGTGTGTCTGGGCGGAAAACACGAGAGAAGCAATAGGAAAAATGAGGCTTCACCACTTTGACCTGGTGATACTGCCCGATAAATTCGACGGTGTAGAGTTTAAGGACAGCCCCCTGCTTCAGTTCATGAATCATCTTTCAATGTCCCTTCGCAGACGAATTTTTCTTGCCCTGATCAGCGATAAATTCAACACGATGGATAACATGATGGCCTTTGCAATGAGCGCCAACCTGGTAGTGAATAAAAACGATCTGGATAAGCTGACAGCCGTGTTGAAAAAGGCACTATTGGATCACGAAAAATTCTATAAGGTTTTTATGGATACGCTTGTTGAAATCGGCAAGGCTTGATCGGATGGTAAAATGGATTTGAAGAGTATAAATAGGCTCAGAGTTGAGAATTGCATCGGGACAATAATTGATGTGCACAAAACCATCAGTACTGAGTACAAAAACCAGGAAATCATTGATCAGTTCGAACAGTTGAATTTTGCCGTTGAGGATTTGGACATGGGAATGGTGTGTGAAGGAGATGTCCTCATGGTGGAAGAGGCAACCAACGAACTTTTGAGAGAATTAAGAGATATTTTCAGAATCGGGAAATTCGGGCCTGTTTATGATGAGAAGCATAATTGATTTGATATGAACGAAGTTTATTGGGCAAGTGCCGGGCTCATTTCACCCCGACCGGGTCCACCCCACAATCAAGCACCCCCCCGCCTCTTATGGGCGCGAGAGTTTCCTTCCATGTTTTTTTCAATTGCCTGATGTTTTCTTTTTCTCCAAGCGCCCATATGGCCCCGCCGGCGCCGGCGCCGGCGAACCTGGCCCCGCAGCCCGCCTGCTCCGCCTGTTCAACCAGTTTCGAGGTTATCGGTATCAGGGCCTCAGGCGTAATCTCTCTCCGCACGGCCATCTCTTTCCGCAAAAGACCTGCCGCCAGGTTCCAGTCCTGTTCTTTAATGGCCTGCGCAAACCTTTTGACGACTTCATTGGCCCTGACCCATCCTGCCCTTGTGCCGCCTTCCAGGAAGGCCTTGATCCAATTTCTGTTGGTATGCATGGAAACATGCCTTTTTCCGGAGTAGGCCACTAAAAGTCGGCTTGAAAGGCGTTTCTGTCCCTTGCGGTCAAGGAGCGAGATCCTTTCAAAGGGTACCGTCCGGTGTCCATAACGCCATTTCCACTGATTCACGCCTCCGTAAACGGCTGCCCCCTGGTCCTGAAGGCCGCAGTTCCCCCCGCTGATGCCGTCTTCAAGGTGATACCCCAGGTGGAGAATATCTCCGGGGGTCAGCCTTTTGGCTCCGAGACTCAGGGATACCTTCGTAAGGGCCTTGATCAGTGCTACCAGGGCCGTACTTGACCCGCCCAGGGCGGATTTTACTGGAGACCGGGAGCTGATGCGCACCTCCAGTCCATGGAAACCGAAGCAGGAAACAGCGGAGAAAAAAAGGCCGAATGGACCGGTATAGGGTAGCAGGTCTTTGGAAAAGACTTCGCTGCGGGCAAAGCCTTCCGACGATATTTTCACTTTGCCCTTATTGTACGGGAATAGGGACACGGAGGTCCTCAAGGTCAGCGCGATGTTGACGGTTGTCGGCTCTATCCCTTCCAGGGGGAGTGCCATTGCCTTGATATCCCAGCTTCCACCAGAATCAACGCGGCAGGGGGCGGATGCCTCCACCGGCTGTTTGGATAAGAAACGACTGACTGGTTCGGGCATGTTATTCGCTCTTATTTAACGGGGTTTTTATGTGTCATGCACTTTAAAGTATCCAGGAGCCGGGAGCCAGAATCCAGAAGAATAAGGGTAAGATGAAAGTCGCCTTTTTTGTCATTCCGGCGGAAGCCGGAATCCATTCTGTTTAGGCAGTTACAGCGAATCTGGACTCCGGTTTTTACCGGAGGGACGACTTTTTATGAGGCTGTCATCCACCGGCTCGCCATAAAAAGCCCGCTGATTGTCTTCCCGTCCAGGATGGCGCCCTTACGGATCATGTCCATGGCATCGTCCATCTTGATCTCATGAACGGCGAGAACCTCATCCTTGTCCAGGTTTTGCCAGGCAGGGAGCAGGTCGGTGGCGAGGAAAATCCGGATGCGTTCATCCGAGTAGCCGGGTACCGGGATGATTTCGCCCAGGTTTCGCCACTTATTCGCTGAAAATCCTGTTTCTTCAGTCAATTCCCGTTGCGCGCATTCCAGGTACGTTTCATCAGGATCGAGCGTCCCGGCTGGAATCTCCCAGATATAATCCCCTATGGCGTGCCGATACTGTTTTAACAATATGAGCTTGTTGTCGTCAGACTTAGGAACGACCGCGGAAGCTCCGGGATGCCGGATAACGTCCAGATCAACGGTGACGCCGTTGTCCAGTGTGACGTTCTCTCTTAATAACGTAAAAACTCTTCCCTTGTGCAGGGTGACACTCTTGTTTATCTTTGCTGACATTTATACTCCATCTGAACCGTAAGGAACCCGTAACCTACATTGCCGCCCGTGTACACGGGGTTGCGCAGATGCTTTACTTGCAGGTATTTTCTCTTATCTCCCCGCGCCGGGCCGTGGCCGAGCAGATAGTGGGCCGTTTCCTCGGCTTTCGGCTGCGATATTTTTCTTCAACCGCGAAGACGTGGACCGTAAAACCGTAAACCTTGCTTCCGGCGATCGCCGCGTCTTCTACAATGTATTTGAGATTTTCCGGTTTATCTTTGAGCCCGATATACACATTATTTGTCACAAAATCAACCCAGGAGACGCCCGGCAGGTCTTTGAGATAGGCGAGCCTGGCCCTCAGGGCGTCGGGGTGTCGTGCCGCCTCGGATGTTGAAAGGCTCAATACGGATGCCCCGCCGACAATAAGGAGCATCATAAAGGGTAAAACGCGTCTCATGACGACCTCCTCAGTCTGTGAATTCCTAAGGTGTGGCTGGTATTTATTGTAAGATATGCTGAAAATAATACGGTTTTTAGCCGGGATTTTGCAAGGGAAAAGGGATGGTGGCCCGGAATAGCATCCAAATCAATGGTGGTGACTGTCACAAGCGGTAAAGGCCTATCCTGAAAATCTCCGCGCTCCTCTATCGGCACATGGGAAGGCTAATAGAAAAATGGCAATCCGAAAAAAGCAGGGCCAAAACGCCCCTGCCTTTTTGCGTTTGTATTTGGTTTTGAGCTGTATCCGCCCTAATCACCAAGCAGCAGCAGATATATTGCGGGCAAAAAATCTCTCGGTGCTTCGGCTGACCCGGTCATAAATGACAACCACTGGGACCGGGTGCGATTCTGATAGGTGCTGTCATAGACCTCAATCCAGAAGCGGTAAGGATTGTATGCCTTTAAGGTCCCTCGCGGCACCTTGACGGACATGTCGTTACCCAATGCTGTCCCGTCCAT
>CAZIXY010000087.1:0-11615 GCA_964543315.1 uncultured Desulfobacteraceae bacterium
AATTTTGACGGACTCGTAAAAAGTCCGGCAATCCCGCAAAGCGGGAGGATGAGGGTGGAACCATTTGAATTCACTTCAAATGGCGGGGGAGGGGAAGCCCTTCCCCGCCGAGTAAAAAGGCGTAACGCGACTTTTTACGAGGTTATCAATTTTGATTACGTTTAGAATTTTCGAAGCATATAATTTGATGGAGGCGCTATGAAGTTCAAGATCGGCGTTGATGTGGGAGGCACGTTTACTGATTTCTTATTGATGGAT
The DNA here is from genome assembly GCA_964543315.1 of uncultured Desulfobacteraceae bacterium. Lineage (GTDB taxonomy): Bacteria > Desulfobacterota > DSM-4660 > Desulfatiglandales > Desulfatiglandaceae > JAFDHL01. The sequence continues at coordinate 259 of CAZIXY010000087.1, forward strand.
GAAGAAGGGAACTCAGAGATTTACAAAGTCCTCTCGACACCGGAAGATCCCTCTATTGCCGTCGTTAATGGCTTTGTTGAGATGGCAAAGGCAAGGGATATGGGGTTTTCCTCGTTTCTGGAAAAGGTAAAGATTATCGTCCACGGCACTACGGTAACGACCAATGCGGTGCTTACGGGGAATGTGGCAAAAACCGGGCTTCTTACCACCAAGGGCTTTAGGGATGCCCTCCAGATGAGAAGAGGGATAAGAGAGGAACTCTACAACAACAGGTATCTTCCTCCCCCTCCAATTGTGCCAAGGTACTTGAGGATACCGGTGGAGGAAAGGGTGGATTTTGCCGGCAAAGTTGTCAAGGAAGTAAATTTATCTGATGTGGAAAGCGGAATTGAATGGTTCAAAGAACAGGAAGTAGAGGCTCTGGCCATATGTTTCATGCACTCATATGCCAACAGCAATAACGAGCTTATGGCAGAAAAGATCATTCGTGAACTTGTCCCGGAAGCATACCTGTCTGTGTCCTCGAAAATTCTGCCACAGGTAAGGTTTTACGACCGGGTGAGCACCACGGTCCTCAATTCCGCTGTGGGACCGGTTCTCAAAGGTTACCTTTCAAATCTCACCGATAGATTGAAAAATGAAGGATTCAAAGGAATTCTTCTTATCATGCAATCCAACGGAGGAGTCACATCCCCGGAGACTGTCACGGAGTTGGCGGCCAGCACCCTGCTATCGGGCCCTGCAGCAGCCCCCATCGCAGGTATAACATACACCAGGGTTCACGGGCAGGATAGCTTTATCACCATAGATATGGGAGGCACAAGCTTTGATGCGGCCCTCATTAAAGATTTGAATCCCATGGTCACTACGGACGGCAAGATGAATCGTTATGCGCTGGCCCTTCCCATGATGGAGATAAATACTGTTGGTGCGGGTGGCGGAAGTATCGCGTGGATAGACGAAGGAGGGCTTCTCAAGATGGGTCCGAAAAGCGCGGGAGCCCGACCGGGACCGGTCTGCTATGGACTCGGAGGGGTTGAGCCCACATGTAGCGATGCCAACCTCATCCTTGGTTATTTAAATGCCGACTATTTCGCCGGTGGAAAAATGAAGCTTGATAGTACGAGTGCCGAAAGGGCAATCCAGCAAAAGGTTTCCCGGCCCCTCAATCTAAGCATAATAGAGGCGGCCTATGGCATGTTCCATATCATGAATGTTAACATGGCATCCGCAATTAGGGAGATTTCCGTTCAAAGAGGATATGATCCAAGGGAATTCCTTCTGGTCTGTGCAGGGGGTGCCGGTCCCGTCCATGCGGCCATGATTGCCGACGAACTGGAGATACCGGAGATACTGGTGCCAAAGGAATCTTCAATATTCTGTGCTGCCGGGATGCTGCTCTCAGACCTGAAGCACGATTTTGTGAGGACCTATCATTGCACTTTTTCAAAGAAGGTTGTCGATGTCCCCATGTTCCTTTCCCTGGCTCAAGAGCTTGAAAATGAAGGAGAAAAGATCCTTTCAGCAGAACACATCCCTCCCGGGAGGAGGTCTTATCGCTTTTCCCTGGACCTCAGGTATGTGGGACAATACCACGAAGTGAATGTTGAAGTGGACAAAGAATATATAAAGGCCTTTGATGAAGACACGATTAAGGATGACTTTCACAATCTGCACGACCGGCTATATGGATATTCGCTAAAGGAGGAAGGGACCGATGTGGAACTGGTCAACTTGAGGATGACGGCTGTCGGAAAAACAGAAAAGCCGGTTTTCAGGGAAGAAAAATACAGGGGCAGGGATGCCAAGGACTGCCTCAAGGGTAAGAGGCGGGTCTTCATACCATCGGAGATGGACTTTTCACCTGTGGGCGTGTTCGACGGCGATAGGATGGGATATGGCAACTGTATTACAGGGCCTGCAATAGTAGAGCAGGTGAATACCACCATCTTTGTACCCCCCGGGTACCAGATTGAATGTGACCAGTATGGAAGCTATCTGTTATCAAGATTATAGCCCGAAACATGAAGGCAAATGCGCGGAAATCCGGTTGGCCCAGCCGAACTTTTGAGATGTTACGAACTGTCACCTTTTTTCTTATGAGCTGTGATCTTTCGCGTAATAAGGAGATGACAAATGACCGAAAAGATAGATAAAATCTTTGCCTCAGTGCTCCAGAGGAGATTCAAATCCATAACCGAGGAGATGGGGCTGACCCTTTTAAGGACTACTCGCTCACCGATATTGAACGAGGCAAGGGACTTCGTTACGGGCCTTTATGACCGAAAAGGCAGGATGCTGGAGCAGACTGAATATATCCCGGTACTGGCCTTTGCCATCCAGCCTGCCTGTGAGCACATAGTGAATTATTTTGGCAGTGATATTTATCCAGGGGATGTCATACTTCATAATGATGTGTTTACGGGAGGAAACCAAAATGCGGATGTGGCGGTTTTTAAACCCGTATTCCATGAACAGGAACTCGTTGCCTGGGCCGCGTGCAAGGGTCACCAGGCCGACATAGGTGGGGCTGTTGCAGGTGGTTACAACCCGGAGGCGAGGGAGGTATGGCAGGAGGCATTACGGATAACTCCCGTTAAAATATACGAGGCCGGGAAGGTCAGAAAAGATGTCTGGGACATGATCTTCGCCAACATCAGATACGACATAGTTGAAGAGGATATCAAGGCGGAAATCGGCGGCTGCGTGGTGGGAGAGAGAGGTGTAAAGGCACTGTTGGAAAGATATGGAATCGAAAAATTTAATGACCATGTGGAATATCTGTTCGACGTCACAGAGAAGATGGTGAGGACCGAAATCAAGGCAATCCCTGACGGCATTTATCACGGAGAGAGCTCTGTGTTTTACGATGGAATCAACGAAGGCTCTAAGATGAGGATAAACCTGGATGTAACTGTCAAAGATGATGAGATAAGTTTTGACTTCACGGGTTCTGATCCGCAGACCGAGGGGTTTGTGAATGCACCTTATGCTGCTACGGCCTCAGCCATTCTTTTGACATTCCTCATGCATATAAACCCCGATATCCCTCACAATGACGGGATTGTAAGACCCATTCACATCATCAATCCGGAGGGATCGTTTCTTAATGCCAGCTTCCCCGCAGCAACTACTTTTGGAAACAGCATCACTGGCCCCAATGCAGATGCCATTCTCAGGGCCCTTGCACAGGCCCTTCCCGAAAAAGTGACCGCAGGATGGAATCGGTTCCTCGGGTTCACCATCACCGGCAGGGATCCGAGGAAAGACCGTTCCTATGTGGATATCCTGTTCCTCGCATTAAAGGGTGGCTCAGGGGGAACCTGGATGGCAGATGGCTACGATCACATCGGTCTTATTAACTGCGCCGGAGGCATATTGGCGCAGGACTACGAGATGTTCGAGATCCATGATCCCCATTTTCTTATCAAGCACGAATACCTTCCCGACTCCGCCGGTGCGGGCAGATGGCGAGGGGGACTGGGAGTTGAAACGGAATTTGTCATCTATGGTGAAAATCTGACCGGGATCGCCTTTGGAGATGGTATCGAAGATGAGGCAAGGGCCTTTGGTTTTTTCGGGGGCAAGCAGGGAACCGCAAACATGATCGAACTAAGATATCCGGACGGAACCGTAAGGGTGGCTAAATCCAAGGAAATTATCAGGAACATTCCCACGAACACCGTCTTCAACGAAAAGGCAGGCGGCGGCGGGGGCTATGGAGATCCCTTCCAAAGGCCAATAGAGAAGGTATTTGATGATGTAAGGAACGGTGTTGTATCTATTGAAAGTGCAAAAATGAATTATGGAGTCGTGATTGACGAAGTGACTCTTGAGCTGGATGAACAGGAAACCAGCAAATTGAGAGGAAAAGGAGATCGTAATGCGGGACTCGGGACGCGGAATTCGGAACATGGGAAACTCGACAAACGTTAATAACGCCAAAGAGAATCTTCCTTATGTCGATCATATCGGCATTATCGTTGAGGATTTGGAGCAGTCGGTCACCATGTTCGAACGCCTGTTTCATCTGAAAGCGACCAAAATTAAAGATATGCACGAGGTCGGCCTGAGGATTGCACAACTAAATGCTGCAAATATAAGTATCGAACTGCTTCAATATTCGGGGCAGGGGGAGAGCTTTGCAAAACGAACCATGGGCGTGAAACCGGGCGTCAATCATCTGGCAATAAGGGTGAAAAATATTAAGAACTCTCTGAAGGACCTGGAAAATAAAGGCCTCAATACTATGGAAGGTTTTCCAAGAGCGGGAAGCCATGGAGTTGTGGCCTTTCTTGATCCGGGGACAACACATGGCATTCTTTTGGAGGTGTCTGAATAGGCAGAGTGCGTGAAGCAGAAGGTGTAGGTATTTACCGCCTTTTCACTGGGACGAGACCATTTTGGTTATCTGTTGTTATCATGACCCGGGTGTGTGTCCATTGGAGATAGAGGATTCGGAGGTGTAAATGGCACTTTACGAGGAAAGAAGGCTATGGAACGAGAAGATAGAAACCATGTCGAGAGACAACATGAGGGCCTTGCAGTTAGCAAGACTCAAGAAGCAGGTTTCATATAATTATGAAAATTCGCCATTTTACAAAAGCAAGTTTGAGAAGGCAGGGGCGAAACCAGGGGATATTAAGAGTTTCGAGGACTTCGCCCAGGTTCCCTTGATGACAAAAGATGAGCACAGAAAGGTCCAGGAAGAATCTCTGGAAAAATATGGAAATCCTTATACCCTTTTGGCCTGCGCTCCTCCGGAAAAAATTGTCCGCATCAATTCCACCACAGGTACCACCGGAGTCCCCACCCTCTATACTCTGACCCAACACGACGTGGATATAGTAAATGAGATGCATGCCAGGAAATACTGGAGGGCAGGGATCAGGCCTGGGAATGTAATGATCCAGGCCCTGTCTTTGAGTATGTTTACCGGGGGCCTTCCCCTCTCCCAGGGAATACAACATATGGGGGCATGCGTGGTTCCTGTGGGAATCGAAGGGGGAACAAAAAGGGTCCTTGAGTTCATCGGCTTTACCTCGCCTCTGGCCATTATCGCCACACCCTCCTTTGGCCAGTATCTTATAGAGAAATGCCCGGAGATCACGGGAAAAAGGGCCGAGGATCTGGGATTAAGGTGGTTTTTTTGTGCCGGTGAGCCGGGGGGCGGCAACCCGGAGGTTCGGAAAATGCTGGCCCGGGGATTTGGCGCCAAGGTCTTTGATCACACGGGCGGCGGCCATGCATTTCATGGCATATCGTGTGATGAGCCTCCCGAGCAGTTTAGCGGCATGCATTTTGTCTCAGAAGACCACTGTCTTTTGGAGTTAGTGGACCCTGAGACAAAGAAGAGCATAGAGATCAAGGACGGTGCTGTCGGGGAAATGGTTTTCACTTTTCTCGATTGGGAGGGAGGGCCTTTTATGCGCTACGCCTTGGGAGATATGCTGAAGTTATCCACGGGTCCCTGTCAATGCGGAATGCCGGGGATGAGATTCAAAATCATAGGTAGGGCGGATGATATGCTCATCATCAAAGGTGTCAATGTTTATCCGGAGGCCATCAAGTCTGCTATATTCAGTTTTCGGCCAAAGGTGACCGGTTTTTTCAGGATCCTCCTGGAAAATCCAGGGCCAGTGGTTAAACCTCCATTGAAAATCAAACTGGAATACGGTCCCGGCCTGGCGGAGAAAGATCTGGGTGTCTTGGAAGAGAAAATGATGTCTCATTTTAAAGAGGAGATAAGGATTGCACCCCGGTTTCAATGGGTGCCTCCGGAGACCATTCCCCGGGAGATGAAAAAGACCAGGTTTATTGAGATTGAAAATGAGGAAGAACAATGATCAAGTCGATGAATATAGCTTGGTGGGTGCAGCGATGGAGCGAGCTCCATCCCGACAAGACGGCGATCATATATGAAAACTGCCGGATTAGCTATTTAGAGCTTCACCGGAGGGCGAATCGAACGAGTTGTTGGCTCCAGTCCGTTGGCATTGAGAAGGGGGACAGGGTGGCGGCCATGTTGAGTAACTGTCCTGAATTTATCGAGATCTACCTGGCATGCGCACGGCTGGGAGCCATTTTTGTTCCTATTAATTTTCGTCTGGCAGGCCCTGAACTGAACTATACCCTTAAGAATTCCCGTCCAAGGCTTTTTGTGTTCGGAAATGCCTACAATGAAACTATTAGCAAGCTTAACCTGAACCAGTGCCTGCCGCCATTGCTCCTGGCCGGTGTTGGCAGCAGTTCAGGCCGTGCCGGGATACTGGATTATGTTTCAGAGACGGTTTCATTTGACGGGCAGAAACCCTTTCTCACCAAGACCTTAGGTCCGGCCGATCCCGAGGAACCCCACGTGATTATGTATACATCAGGGACCACCGGCGCGCCAAAGGGTGCAGTACTGTCTTATCGAAAGACCTTTTTTAATTGCCTGAACGCTGACATATTTTTCAAGCTCCACTTCGATGATATTATGCTTATCGTCCTGCCGCTTTTTCATTCAGGGGGACTTTTTATCCAGGCCTCGCCCATTATTTACAAAGGGGCGACAATGATTATCCATCCAAAATACGACCAACACAAAACATATCAAGATATCGGGCACTTTGGGGTTACAAAGTTCTTGGGCGTGCCAACCGTATTTAGGGCGCTCCTCAAGGTTGCCCCGGAAAAAAGGGGCGATATCTCTTCTTTAAAGGTCTGCGGTATTGGGGGGGAACAAGTGACGCCCGAGCTTTTAGGCCGGTGTAAAGAGGAGGGCTTTCCAGTTCGCCAGATCATGGGCCAGACCGAGACATCCATTCTGCTGTGGGCATCCGAAGAAGATTCGCTTCGCAAACCGGGCACTGTAGGCCGCCCGGTTTTTCATGCGGAAGTAGGCCTCTTTGACAGGCGCGGTCATCCGGTAAAACCAGGGGATGTGGGTGAAATAGTAGTCAGGGGCTCCATCATGATGAAGGAATACTGGCAGGATCCAGTCAGAACCGAGGAAACTATCAAGAACGGATGGCTGTACACAGGAGATTTGGCACTTATGGACGAGGAGGGGTATTTCTATTTGGTGGACAGGACCAGTGATATGTATATCTCGGGGGGTGAAAATGTTTACCCGTCGGAGGTTGAGCGTGTTCTTAAAGGACATCCAGGGGTTGAAGATATTGCCGTGCTCGGTATCCCTGATGAAATCTGGGGTGAGATAGGGCAGGCATTTGTTATCCCAAAAGCGGGATCAGATTACAGCGAAGAGGATATCATTTCTTATTGTGACGGTCGGCTTGCAAAATTTAAATGGCCGAAGAAAATTACCTATTGCAAGGAATTCCCGCGCACTTCTCTTGGAAAAATTCGTAAGGCGCTACTGCTTCGTTCTGCGGAAGAGCCACAAAACTGAGCGAAAGAGCGTAAAATGAACTCCAGTCACTAATATCGATTTCTTATATGAATGAAAAGAGCATAATATGGTTCTGAAAAAAGTCAAGGAGTTGAACATTGGATTTGAGGCGGGCTCACAGGATTTCTCGGAAAAGCGGCCCACCCTTGTTATGATACATGGAGCCGGAGGTCGTTCCCGAATCTGGAAAAAACAGATCCGGCCTCTCAACGACTTTATGAACACCCTGGCGCTGGATCTACCGGGCCATGGCAAGACCTTAGGCCGGGGCAAATCCCTTGTGGGTGAATACTCCCGGTGGCTGAAAAATATTCTTAAAGAGCTTTTTAATGAACAGGTATTCCTGATGGGGCATTCCTTGGGGGGAGCCATCGCTCAGGATCTTGCATTATTGGATCCCCAACTCCTGAAAGGTCTTATCCTGGTGGGTACCGGTCCCGTACTCCGGGTTGCCCCCAAATTCCTGGAAGGTTTTCTGAACAAATTCGAAGAAACCGTTGATAGTGTCATGGGGTATGCCTATGCCCCCGGCACTGACCAGTCGTTGGTCCGTGAAGGTGCTAGCTTGATGAAAGAGGCGGGAGCAGAGGTAGTCTACAGCGATTTTCTGGCAAGTGACAGGTTTGACAGACGCAAAGATCTGGATAGAATAGATCTACCATGTCTCATCGTTTGCGGTGAAAAAGACAAACTGACCCCACCGGCACTATCGGAGACCCTTAAAACATCCATTAAGAAAAGCACCCTCAAAATTCTGCGTTCAGCAGGTCATTTTGTAATGATAGAAAACCATAAGGAATTCAATCAGTGCGTTAAAAATTTTATTTCAAAAATACAAAACTGACCATTATTGAATTTATGTCAAGTCTTCTTTTAAGGACTCCCTTAAAAAATAGGGAGTTCTTTTTGATTATCAGGGTTCTTCAATCAGTTGTTTCATTCTGTTCAATATTTCATTCTGCCCGACATAAGACTCAATCCTCAGTTTTTTTTCCTCGATACCCCGTCTGTTGATAAATATGACCGTAGGGACGCCTCTTACCTGATAACGCCTCCTCAGCCCTTCTTGCCAATTCCGCCTTCTTGTCAGATCTACCGTCACATTTACAAAAGATCGGCTCAGCTTTACTATACCTGGATGTCTGAATGAACTTTCTTTCATTTTTCTGCAGGGACCGCACCAATCCGCATAAAATTCAAGAATGACCGGCTTCTTCTCTCTCACAGCCTCTGCCAAGACTATCTTATCATAAGGGATCCAATGGATTGCGGGACTGCTTTTATACCCGGCCGATAAATAAAGAGCGGCCCCTATTATCAGGATAATACCCAGTCCTCTCTTAATGAACCGGAATGCCTGCGAGGGTGATCCGCTCTTCTCGAACCAACCTAGATGCAAACCGGAGGCCACCAATACTGCGGCATAAAGTGCTGATTTACCTAAAAAAGAAGGGGTAACAGGCTGTAACAGATAGACCGCCATTCCAACAAGAACCCATCCCAGAAGCTTCCTGATCCAGACCATCCATTCTCCTGAAACGGGCAGCATTTTTAGGGTCCCTGAAAACACCGCCAGTAGAGCAATGGGAAGTCCCATCCCGATACTGAGGACAAAGAAATAGACAAAACCTAATAAAGGGTCTCCTTTCTGCCCCACATAGCTGAGCAAGCCCAGAATAAAAGGACCGAGACATGGTGCGGCCACAATTCCAAGTGTAAGTCCCATAAAAAAGGTCCCGAAATATCCACCGAAATTTCTTGAGGCCAGTCTGGTCAAGCCCGGCGGGAGCCTTAATTCCCAGAGACCAAAGAAACTCAATGCCATGAAAACCAAGATTCCCGCCACCAAAACAAGGACGGCAGGATTCTGGAGGGCTGCGCCCAAAAGTCCCCCTGACACGCTGGCTGTTAGACCCAGCAGGGAATTTGTAATTGCAAGGCCGAAAATATAAAAAAGTCCATGTACAATGACAAGCCCGCGTATAGTCCGGCTTCTTCCACCAAAATAGGAAACGGTAATCGGGATGAGCGGGTATATGCACGGGGTAAGATTGAGTGCCAGGCCTCCCATAAAAACAGCGAGAAGCGTCAACCACAGGCCCGCATCCAGTCTCAAGCCGGTCAATGATTTACGGGAAGAGACACCTGCGTAAAACTGTTCAAAAATATCTTGATTTATGAGTTCGGCATGATCGCCACGGGATGCAATAATCAAAGATATCGGTATGCGTATATTTTCAGGTGGCAGACATGAGCTGGCTGAACATGCCTGGTAGGAAAGGCTCCCGGTTAACAACTTTTTGCCCTTTATAGCCCGTTCGCCGACCACCAGCCTGACGCTTACCAAAATCTTGTCTGAAAAAACCTCTACTGGTTTTTTGGCATAATCAAATCTTTTTTTTTCAGGTTCGGGAAATCGAATTTCCTTCAGCTGGATATTTTTTAATTCCGGAAAAGAGATCACCGTTGGGATAAGACCACTTTCCGTCATCTGCGTTCCGTGGATATACCAGGGCTTCGATATTCGGATGTGAAAGAGGATTGGATAGGAACCCCCTGCAGGGTATCTGTCCTGTGAGTGGATAACCTTCACGCCGGCTGTGGCGGCAGGGGAAGAACCAGGGAGAAGAATGATTCCTAAAGACACAAATATAAAAACCGCAACAAGAAATCCGCCGAGCAATTTTTTGATTGATTCCATTTATTCCTTATCGAGGTTTCCTGCAAACAGTGGGTTCTTTGGCCCCATCAAGGATTCCTTGCATCCGGTCTCGCTCCGCCCTCACCTTTCGCAGCTTGGCCTCCAAGTCTTCACGTTTTCTAAAAGGCGCGCTTTTCGCCTGTCTCTCAAGCCTTTCAACTTCCTGCTTTAAAAAATACAGATCCTTTGCGATCAACCGGATTGACATATGCTTCTTCTCAACAAAAAAAATGGCGAGTTAGATATAGAATTAACCCTCGCTAAACTTCTAAAGGCTTAACATCTTCCTTCTTTTTGAACTTTCGAAGTTTCTCTTTCAGCTTTTCCAATTCCTTTTCGAGCCGAGGCAACACCTCTTTCCGGATCTTTTCACCTGCCGCCTTGCCCGACCGTTTTATTTCTTCCGTTATTCTCTTTAGTTCCTTTTCAAGCCTTTTGAATTCTTCACTCTCCGGGATTTTACCAAGATCATCCGTGAATTTATCGAACTTCTTCCTGAGCTCTTCAAGTCCTTTTTCAAAGTCACCCAACATTTTATCAATGAAGGGGGATTGCCTGATAGAACCTTCAACAGTTGCGCCATCTTTGAGAACAGCCCCCCCTTTCTTGTTCAGCATCATCTCAATGGCCATTTTACCCGTATTACCTTTATCGGTAATAACGTAAAATCTGGAATACTCAGTCAGGGCTTTTGCAAAGTCATTTGCAATCACCACATCTACCAAATAATAACCTGCTTTTTCATATGACACATCCGTCACCCGTCCTATCTGTTCCTGCTCAAACAGCACCCGACCCCCTTCCTCAAGACCCTGTATCTGAGCATATTTTATCCTGAGATGCGTAACTTCCTCCTTGCATCCAAGGACGGCCAGGCATACGACAAGCAATATTGCGATTTTCTTAGACATATCTGACACCCCGCTTGCTAAGGTTCAACATGTTTTTTTCTTTTTCAACAACGACGGACAATGACTCGGGCCTGAAATCCAATTTGGTGAAAAGTTTGTTTTCAACCTTGCCGCATAGCTCAAAATTTTTTCTAATTCTAAGCCTCAGGTCCCGCTTATTATTGCCATACCGTTTCAGTATATATGTAAGGCGCTCATCCAGGCTGACTATCATGTCATGGTTCACCCTTTTGTCGGCATAGTAAACGATTTCTTTTTCAGAATAGTCCCCCTCGAGTTCGTAATGTTTTAAAAACACATGTTCTCCCACGATATCGGCGATTTCTTCAAAATTATTCCTTAGGCAGAT
>CAZIXY010000088.1:0-11593 GCA_964543315.1 uncultured Desulfobacteraceae bacterium
GTATGATCACCACCGTATTTCAAACTCGCGGTCTTTCCGATATCATGCATGAGGGCACCGGCAGTAGCCTTTTGAACGGAGATATCCAGCCCCTCCTTTTCAAGGCCTCTGGCTATCAACAGGGCGATTTTTGCAACCACAACGGAATGCGCCTTGATATTATCCAGCATCCCGTATGTTTTCATTATACCAAAACAGGTCTCCTTTGACGGTATCAATTATAACCTCTCATCGCTTGTTAAATGAAGTTTTGTCCAATAAGACAGACATGCCGGACGTTTTTTTCCTCATAGGCCAACAAACGGTCTTGTATCGCACATTAGCATAATCAAATCATTAAGTCTGCAACCCTTTGTTTCGTCCGAATTCTTATGAAAAAGCCTGGTGCAAGGATATAGGAAAACCCCTGTGCCTTAGGCCTTTCACCATCCCAATAGATCTCCCCCCTTTTGTGCGTAATCAGGCATTTTAGATCCGGCACTATGGGATATGAACTGCTGGAAAATTAGCAGGTACCAATTGTGTATTCAAGCGAAAATGTCCATTCAGCACTCTGCCAAACTCTTGGTTTGGTCTTTTGCTGACAGCTTGCCTGTCATTGAGAAGAGTGCCGTATCGAGCCTTGATCGGCAATGACAACCAACACAATCCCAGCCAAAGGACAGTGTCCTATTCCCTATAAAAGTTGACAAAAAGCAATGTTTCCGATAATTTGTTTGCTGATTCTTGCACAAAGCTTTCAAATTGAATTGCACAATCCCAAACGGGTTATGTGTAAATGTACTAAGGAGCTTAGCCATCCCCGATTTCTCACAGAATAGCGGCCAGATAACCACTTTTCATATACTTCGGAAAGACCGAAAGCACTTAAAGTCCCAGCTCAGGCTGCACTCCAAGTGGAAGAAAACGGTCTTGATTATACCAACCCTTGCAAGTGAATACTCCGATCCGGCCAATCTTCCCATATTTGAAAACATCCTGAGACAATTAAAAGGTGTCACCTATCTCTCGAGCATTATTTTCGGCCTGGATAAATCTACCGAGGAAGATGCGTTCAGACTGAGGGACCTGATAGATTCTTTTGGTATAAAAAATTATTTGATTCAATGGAACGACGGCCCTGGTTTCAGTAGCATCTACAGGCAGTTGAACAAGGCTGGGTTCAATATAAGTGAGCCTGGTAAGGGCAAAAACATGTTTCTCAGTTTCGGGATCGCCATGGCCCTGGGTGCCGAATCCATAGGCCTGATTGATGCGGACATTCGTACATTTAGAAGAACGCAATTGGACAGGCTTTTTTATCCTGTTGTCGCGCTGAATTACGACTTTTCAAAGGCCTATTACGCGCGAATAAGCAATATGGGGATTTTCGGCAGGGTAAAGCGTCTGCTCCTGGACCCTCTTCTGCTCGCCCTCAAGAGAAAATTCGCGGAAAGCGAAGAGAAAAAAATGTTGCGTCTTGTGGATTTTCTTCTCGGCTTCAATTACCAGCTGTCCGGTGAGGTTGCTTTTCATGTGGATCTATTGAAACGGATGCGTTTTGCCACAAATTGGGGTGTTGAAATATTCACTCTCATAGAGGTCTATCGAAAGGCATCTTCTACCGCTCAGGTCATGTTCTCCGATAGTCCTTTTGACCACAAACATCAGAACATCTCGGCGGAAGACGAGACAAAGGGGCTCAATCGAATGGCAATTGACATCGTTACTACCCTAATGAACGCACTCGTAATCGAAGAAGGACTTGAAATCTCCGATACATTTTTCCGGGACCTGGCCGTCACATACCAGGCGGTTGCTGAAGAACAGGTAAAAAAATACTCAGACGATGCAAGCTTCAGTAACCTCAATTATGACAGGGATACTGAAGAATATCTGATAAAAAATGTATTTCGAAATTCAATCATACTGGCGGGAGAAGTGCTTGCATCGCCTTACAGGATGACTGAAAAATTTCTGAGGCTCATCAACTCCCACCCTGAGTTTAAACCTTTTATCGAAAATGGTCTTGCTGAAGCCATCTTGAAAGTTGAGAGCCAAACGCAACAAAGCGTCTTCGAAATGCCACAGACGGTTTCCTGGGAACGCGTTTCTAACAAGCTGCCACAAATTTTCTTTGATCTGATTGAGGTTGTTGAGAATGAAAAAAGAAGATTTTCCGGAAAAAGCCATAAATAATAGTTCAACTTCGGGCATTTCCGATGTCGACATCCGGAAACCACACACCGAATCCATAACAAATCATTTTGAAATCTCAAGGTTTTTAAGACAATAAATCGGGATATGTTGAAGGTCTGTTTGTTTCACTGAAAATCAGATTGTTGGGGACCGGAATCAATAATCACTTTTCATCCGGCGAGAAAAAGCCTTTAATGGGAAAAAACCACAGTACCGGATTACAAGAGGCTCCATTTCAAATAATATTTACAGACTTGGACGGTACCCTGCTGGATCATCAAACCTACGGATGGGAAAAGGCCAAGCCTGCGCTTAATCTGTGCAAAAAGCTTAATGTTCCTGTTATCCTTGTCTCAAGCAAGACCAGGGCGGAAATGGACAAGCTTCGTACAAAGCTGTCAATATCCAACCCCTTTATCTCCGAAAACGGCGGCGGAATTTTTTTCCCGAATGAAATCTTTGGCGCTCCACCTCCCGGTGCCTCTCTTGAAGGAAACCTGTGGAAACTCTCTCTCGGCTTGCCTTACAGACTTTTGGTCAGTGCACTTCAGGAAATCCGCGACGAATTAGGCTTGAACATCAAAGGATTTTCAGATATGAGCATTAGTGAAATATCGCAACTTACGGGCCTTGACAGGGAAAACTCCCGACTGGCTGCAATGCGGGAATACGGCGAACCGTTTTTAGTCCTGGAAAAATCTCCTCTGAACAGGGAAGCCCTTTTCCGAGCCGCAACGCGCAAAGGGCTTACCATTACGGAAGGGGGAAGGTTTTTTCATATCCAGGGCAAAAATAACAAGGGCCTGGCCGTGGAACAGGTTGTCTCCTGGTACAGCGAGATGCGTGGAAATGTTATCTCAATTGCGCTTGGAGACAGCCCTAACGATTTTTCGATGCTTGAGCGTGCCGACTTCCCAATTCTTGTTCAATCACAAAAAGACTTTTCCGAGCTGAAGGAAAAAATACCACGGCTAAAAACTACCCAGGAAATGGGCCCTGTGGGCTGGAATTCAGCCGTCTTGAATATATTGGATAAGACAAGTATTTAGCCAAAATGTGGAGGAAACATACCTTTGCTCAACAGCATATCACTGTCAATAGAAAATTCCTGTATGCCGTTTTGGGGCTGATGGCTGAATGACGACTGATTTAAAGGAGGGCCGCAATGGCTAATAAGTTCGAATCCGAGATCAACCCTGATAAAATAAAAAAAGTTGAGATGGTCGTATGTATTCCCTCTTACAATGAGGCCGACTCCATAAGCTACCCCATATCCCAGGCCGATGAGGGACTGAAAAAATATTTCAGTGATAAGTCGTATGTCATCATCAATTGCGATAATAATTCCCCCGACAATACAAGGCAGGCCTTCCTCGATACCCCCACAGACGCACCAAAGATCTATCTCTCGACACCGCCTGGTGTAAAGGGCAAGGGAAACAATTTCAAAAACCTCTTTCAAAAGGTCCTCGACCTCAAAGCAAAGGCTGTTGTCGTCGTGGATGCGGACCTGAAAAGCATTACCCCGGAATGGATAAAGCACCTGGGAGAACCACTATTTCAGGGGTTTTCCTACGTAGCCCCCCTTTATGTCAGGCACAAATATGACGGCACCATCACAAACGGAATCGCCTATCCAATGACAAGGGCCCTGTACGGCAGGAGGACACGGCAGCCCATTGGCGGGGATTTCGGCTTCGGTGGCAAACTCGCAAAGGTCTATCTTGAAAGCACATCATGGGATGAGGCCGTGGCAAATTTCGGTATTGATGTATGGATGACCACATTGGCCATTAACCAGCGCGTCAATATATGCCAGTCCTTTATGGGAAGACCCAAAATCCATCGAACCAAGGACCCGGGTGCCCATCTCGGGCCCATGTTCCGCCAGGTCGTGGGCACAATTTTCAGCATGATGAGTCATTTCGATTCTTTCTGGACCAGAGTCAAGTACAGCCGGCCAACAGCCATATATGGCTTTGGGCTTGGTGAAGTGGAAATGCCGCCTTCGGTGGAAGTGAATACACAAAACCTGATCGACAAATTTCACAGCGGTTTTGAAGAGTATAACGACATCTGGAAAGGTGTCCTGAGTGAAGATGTTTACAAAAAGTTGCTTGAAATCAGGCAAATGAAAAAGGCCGAATTTAATTTTCCCACAGACCTGTGGGCAAGGGTTCTTTTCGATACTTCCGTCTCCTACCGAGACGCACCGGTAGACCGCGACCTTATGATGGAAGCCCTTATTCCCCTGTACTTTGGGAGGACCCTCTCATTTGTAAAAAGAACTGAAAATATGTCCATCAAACAGGCGGAAGAGGCGATAGAGGATGATTGCACTACCTTTGAAATGACCAAACCCTATCTCGTCCGGCGGTGGAAGAAGAAAAGCTCGTAGCTTTCCTCATGAACGGTGCTAACGCACCAGGACAAGCCTGACATCCATAACATTGGTATTGGTGGGTCCTGTCATCAGGAGATCGTTTGTCTTCTCAAAAAAGTGGTAGGCATCATTATTAGCCAAGAAATCAAGGGCCTTCAGTCCCAATTTTTTCCCGCGCCAGATAGTATAAGGATCAACCACGGCTCCGGCAGCATCCGTGGGACCGTCATTTCCGTCCGTACCTCCGCTGAGAATAACCACCCGCGGAGGAAGTCCAACCAGATCAAGGGCTGCTGACAAGCAAAATTCCTGGTTTCTACCTCCCAGTCCCTTGCCATGAATAGTGACGGTTGTCTCGCCACCTGAAATAATACAGGCAGGTGAAGAAACCGGGCGGCCTGTCTTCACAATCTCTTTGGCAATGGCGGCGTGAACCCTGGATACCTCTCTTGTTTCACCTTCCACCATGGATGATAAAATCAGGGCGTGATATCCCATCTCTTCGGCCTTGTTTCTTGCGGCTTCAAGCGCAATAATATTACTCCCTACGATAAAATTGAAAACATTTTCGAATATGGATTCACCGGCTTTGGGTGTTTCAGGAATCCGTCCTTCTAAACCTGCCTTCAAGTGTTGCTGAATTGTTCCGGGAATATCCTTTAGGCCATATTTTTCCAGAATGTCCCATACGTCTTTAAATGTGGATTTGTCAGGCACAAAAGGACCTGAGGCGATAACGTCCTTTTTGTCTCCCACCACATCCGACAGCATGAGGTTAATAATGGTGGCGGGAAAACTAACCCTCGCCATCTGCCCACCTTTTGAAGAGGATACATGCTTTCTTACCGCATTGATCTCATCAATACTGGCTCCACACTCCAACAAACTTCGGGTCAGTTCCTGTTTTTCTTCAAGTGTGATTTCACCTGCGGGCTGTGGAAGCAAGGCTGAACCACCACCGGAAATAAGTGAGAATATCAGGTCTTTTTCACCGGCCTCTGCCAAAAAATCAAGAATTTTTCTTGTCCCTTCTACACCTTTTAGATCAGGCAGGGGATGGCTTGCCTCGACAATCTCGGTAATGCCGAGTTTTTCTGTAAAACCCCTCTTGACATTGATCATGCCCGTGCTGATCATGTTACAAAGCAGATCTTCTATGGCCTTGGCCATGGGTGCCGTCGCCTTTCCTCCTCCTATAATTGATATCCGATCATATTGTGCCGGATCAAAATCGACGTTTGAAAGGCCTTTAATCCCAACTTTCAGCCTATCATCCTCTACTCTAACGAAACTTTTCACAGCCCGATAAGGATCCACGGCCTCAAGGGACCTCCGAAAAATTTCACTGGCCTCCGTCCTCATCTGTTCAAGAATCTCTTCGTTCATGATCTCACCTGTCCGGTCCCTTGTTGTGATTTAAGGCATATGACGTCATCTCCGAAATCGAAATTGGACACTACCCCCAAACTTTGACCTCATAATGATAATCATTTTCCTTATTATTCAAATTTTGTGCGGGTTTTTCAATATCTTTTCAAACATATCTCTATCGTGAGAATCAGCTGAGCCTAATACAAACAGTTCCATGCACTGGCCTGTGCTATTTAGGGGTGGCTTAAACGAGTGACAATAACCTTGAAACAGCGTAAACAGCAGGCTGGGTAGCGACCTGACCGAGTTCGCCGAAGCCTCACCGCAGGAAACCTGAATTATATCAACATGTCAAAGATATAGAAGATTCTCTGCAATAAACACTCAACAGGCTACGGCAATATTCTGTTTCGTCTTGACTCAGAAGCCCTACTTTCTTATAGTAGTCATCGCCTAAAATTCCTTCTAACTATAACCTATAGGTCTACCGGCTTTTCAGGCATTCTGTTAACAGCCCATAAGCAAGCCGTGAACATGAAAGGGGTGCGTATTAATGGACGGAATTGTCGGACTCTATGGCGTTGATGACGAGGATTTAGTGAACAAAACCTTCCTGGCAACGGGTGCTTGTCAGCACAGGGGCAAGGCCAGCACGGGATTGGCCATAGCAAATCAAAAGGGGATCTATGTTCATAAAGGCCTTGGCAGAATCGCCGAAGTAACGGATAACAATATTATCAGAACGTTTCAAGACCTGACACCTGTCGCTGCTATAGGTAATATAGGTTATACAAAAAGAAAAATAGCTGAAAAAATAAATGCAGAGCCGATAAAAATCTATCCCAAAGGCCATTCAAAATTTGTTGTCGTACTAACAATGGACGGATATCTCATAAAAGAAAACGATTTGAGAGCCGATCTTGAACCAGACTATGATTTACAAACCGACAACAAGACGGAAATTATCGGCGCATTGCTTCATAAATATATAAATCAAGAAGGTGTCAAATTTGAGGCCGGTAAAAAATTAATTGACAAACTGAAAGGCAGGGCGACCTTCGCGTTAACCGCATTAGTCCATGACGGTAAAGAAGTTTATTTGATTGTACTAAATGATGCAAAAGCTTTTGAGCCTTTCTGTTACGCAACGATTGATGGCTCCTTCGTTGCAAGTTCTGAATCATGCTCGCATAGGAGATTGAACGGACTAACCGAAAAAGAATATGACGGCGGGGAAATGACCATATGTTCTTCCGCCGGAATCGAAACCAAGAGATTGATAGAAGAAACGATGATGCCTGATATTTTCCAGGGTGTCTATTTTGGGAATGTCGGTTCGTTATTCAGGGGAAAAGAGATATTTCAAATTAGAAAAGAACTGGGCTTAGAACTCACAAAGCAATACGGCGTCTCAAAGGCTGATATTGTTATCCCAAACCCCGAATCCGGTTGGGGTGTCACGGTAGGGATAGCGGAAGGTCTGAAAAAAAATTTGTTTCCTGCCCTGATAAAACTCCCCCAGGCTATCAGGACATTCCAGGAAGGTGCACGAAAGATGAGGTCTAAGGAGGTCGGACTAAAGTTCGGGGGCATCGACTCCTTGCTAAAAGACAAAAATATCGCCATGGGAGATGATAGCATTGTTAGGGGAAGTGTAAGTGAGGGGGGCTCTGTCTGGGTAGTGTATAATGCCGGCGCAAAATTCATCGAGTTCTGGATATCATATGGGCCTATGTTCTTTCCTTCTTTTAAGGAATGGCATCGAGGAATTGAGTGTTTGGAAGAACTCGCCGTCCAGAGGGCCTTTGAAAATGACAACCCCTATGACAAAACACTAGACGAGATAAACAGGGCCGTTGCAAAAAAGATCGGCGTTGACGAGGTAAAATACAATACAAAAGAAAGAATTGAAAAAGTTGCGGGTCACGGGTCTTTCCAGGCTCTTGACGCGAGCTATCCCATTGATGAAGGATACTGGCCCGATTGGCTTAAAAAGGAGGTTGATAAATTCAATCGGTATCGCGCATGAGCACGAACTAGGTGAGATACGGCGCCCACTGCTTCGCAGTTTCCATGATATATCCTGGCGGGACCTTCTCCAAAATCCTGTTATGGCCCGGCAGCAGTATATCGACGTCCAGCTCGGCCAATGCAAAGAGAGACTCCTTGTGCCGGGCACCACTGGCACCAAAAAGATCAAAGCGTCCGATTGCATAATCTGAATAGACCACATCACCGGGAATGAGGACCTTTCTCGAACGGTCATAAAGAGCAATGCTACCCTCAGAATGACCCGGCACATGGATGACCTCCCAGCTTATTCCCCCGATATCCAGGATCTCATCACCCTTAAGCTTCCGATGTACCGGAAATTTAAAAGCACCCGGTTTAATGCCATACTGTGCCTGACACATGCTCTGGAACATATCCATCCCGTAGACGATCCTGTCATCCCCCCTTTCAAGAGGTTCTGCTTCCGCTATGTGCACCCAGAGTTCTGCGTGAGGAATCTCTCCCAAGATCTCAGTCAGACAACCGATGTGATCCAGGTGGGTATGGGTCATGATCACCCTTTTTATATCAGCAAGTTCAATACCCAAACCCACAATAGATTCTATTTTGTAGCTCCCCTTCCCCATAAGTCCCGCATCTATAATGCTGAGATCTCCGGAAGAGGGCTTTCCTATCACGTATACATGGGAGTCGGGGATGAATTCGTCCTGGCCCGGGATAAAATAGACACCTTCTGTAACCTCTTTCATTATTCTCTCCTTACAAAATTCGCGCGAGGATATACCAGCAAGCTCCTATTATCAAGTCTTATCCGGCACAAGACTCACGGTACGGCATATGGCAAATAAGTTCAATGCACTCTGCGCCTTGCGCCCAACGCCTTACACCTGTCATACATACTTCGTATAGGGATTTTTATAGACTTACACAACAAACGTGAAAAAAGCAATTACTGGAGGAATATTAGATTAAATCCTTATACATTAACAATGCATCCTGCCCTTCAGGATAAAAATTTTCCTTGAGCTTCAACGGCCTGAATCCATGTTTGTCAAAGAGCCTCCGGCCGGGCAGATTTTTTACGGCAGTATGGAGGATGATTTTCTCAACCTCTTGCTTGACGGACGTTCTTTCGACCTCTTCCATAAGAAGATCACCAATACCGAGTCCATGATTCGCGGGTTCAACAGCGACAGCCAACAGCTCCAGCATTCCCGAGAGATGACTCTTCTGAGAAATTTGACCAAGCATTGCAAATCCAACAGGTCTTTTTTCCTTTATGGCAATAAAGGAAAGCGTGATACCCGACTCGAGCCATCCCGGCAGTATATTTTCATAGGGACCGTACTTCTTAAAGACCTCCTTGCTCAGGGAACCGACATAACCTGCATCCAATGGGGTAGCCTGTCTGATTGAAACGCAAGGCTTCTTTCGCAATGCCTTCTTCCTGTAGGTTTCCGTGGACCGGGTATATTTCGGCACTGCTTTCACTGCAGAACCCGACCTAATCCTGGCATCCTGCAACCTCTTGACCCTTTTATGATCTCCGTATTTGCCGAAACGACCTCTGTTTCCCATAATTCGAAAAACCAAGAATTTTCTAATGGTCAAAACTGTCCATATGGAACTCGTCGGCTTTTAGGCCTCCAAATTTTTCCAATATCTGCCGTGGTTTTGAAGTACCTGCTCCACCAGGCTGTCAAGCATCATCTTATCTCCGGACGATACTATTTTTTCAGTACTGATTTCCGACAAACCGGCCATCTCTCTTAGAACCATTTTTGCCGAATCTCTCAGCCCTGTCAGGTTATAGCCCCCTTCAAGTGTAATAACGACCCTGCCCCCGCAACAAGCATTCGCAACATCCAAAATCGATCTTATCAAACCCGCAAAACCATCCGGCGTTACGTTCATCCCCCCCAGCGGGTCCCCTTCATAGATATCGAATCCGGCAGATACCAGAATCAGTTCGGGATCAAATTCAAGCGCAATCGGTTTCAATATTCTTTCAAAAATGCCAACATACTCTCCATCGCCACAGCCCACAGATAAAGGCACATTAACCGTGAAACCCTCGCCTTCACCCAACCCAACCTGTCCAAAAGCTCCGGTGCCGGGATAATACGGATACTGATGGGTTGAAAAATAAAGGACTGAGGGATCTGCTTCAAAAGAATGCTGTGTTCCATTGCCGTGATGAAGGTCCCAGTCAGCCACAAGGATACGCTTGAGTCCGTGTAACTCTTGAGCATATCTTGCGCCAATGGCCACGTTGTTGAAAAGGCAAAAACCCATGGCCCTGTTGCGCTCAGCATGATGACCGGGTGGTCTTACCAGAGCAAATGCATTATCCAGTTCACCCGAGATAACCATGGAAACAGCCTTGCACAATCCGCCCGCCGCAAGAAGCGCGGCCTCGTAAGAACCTGCGGAGGTTGACGTATCGGGGTCTAGGGCCACGTAATCTCTTCCCTCCGTTGCAGCAATCCGTTCCACATATTCTGGAGAATGAATATATAAAAGCTCACTCCTTTCAGCCCTCCTGACCGGGACCTCCTGAAACTGACCAGCCATATCGGGCTCTTCCAGCATGGCATAGATCACTTCCAGTCGCCTGTAGCTTTCGGGGTGGTATTCGTCCGGTCTGTGATTCATATACCTTTCATCCTTTACAATACCTGTTTTTTGCATTTTAATCTCCCGGGTTTGGTGATTAATATTTGGTAACTACCCAGCTGTTTAAGTTTTTGGCCCTATGAGTCTTCCACCTTCAGTCTTTCCACCTGAGTAGCTGCAATATTTATTAGTATACCATGATTTTAGACAATGAAAAATCAAAAGCAGCTACCTGCAAAATGGGACTTGATCACGATCCCTTTCATGTATAAAGTGCTCCTACCATGTTTTTCATAATAGCCGGAATCCAACCGAGAAAAATAACCGTGGACGACACTCCCAGGATGTGCTTATCGTGCGGTCTCTACCAGGCATATCTCAGGAGAGTTGACCAATATTTTTCAGTCTTCTTCCTGCCGCTTCTAAGAATCAGAAAGGGAAACCCTTTTCTGGAGTGTAAACGTTGCGGTCATGTGTCCGGGGAACTCGGGGAGACGTGGTCCGAGTCTCACCATGATTTTCCACGCACATGCCCCGGTTGCGGTAAACCCGTTGACCCCGCACATAGCTTCTGCCCGTTTTGTGGTAAAAAATTGTGATGGAACCAGAAAAAATACCGCCGAATCTGTGGAATCGTCCCTTTATATTTCTGAACCTCTCGTTCTTCCTTGTATTCACGAATATCGCATTCCTTTACCTCTATCCCCTCGCTCTTGATGAAATGGCAGGGGGGTACCACATGGTTGGATTGGTTATGGGTCTCTTTTCCCTCGCTTCGGTCCTATCCAGACCTTTCCTCGGCAAACTCGTCGCCCTCAAAGGAGAGTTCAGGATTATATTTTTTGGCATGGCCGTGAGCCTTATCGCATCTTTAAGCTACAATCTGATCACTTCCTTTGGCCCGGGCATGCTGCTAACAAGGATTGTTCACGGGATCGGCTTTTCCGCCTTCATCTCAGGCGGTTTCTCCCTGGCAGCCAAGTTATTTCATCCCAAAAAAAGGGCGGAGGCATTCGGTGTCTTGGGGGCATG
>CAZIXY010000089.1:0-11587 GCA_964543315.1 uncultured Desulfobacteraceae bacterium
GAGCCACCGGCTCATAACCGGTAGGTCCCTGGTTCGAACCCAGGTGGGCCCACCAGGGATTAATCATTTATGATGTCCTCTAAGACTTCACCGAAGGCACATTGCCTGAAAGTCAATACAATAAGGGCGCACCTTTTTTAAGTGCGCCCTTTAAATTTGATAACCTCGTAAAAAGTCGCTGTGCGCCTTTTTACTCGGCGGGGAAGGGCTTCCCCTCCCCCGCCATTTGAAGTGAATTCAAATGGTTCCACCCTCACCCTCCCGCTTTGCGGGATTGACGGACTTTTTACGAGTCCGTCAAATTTGGTCGTTTGTTTCAAAAATTTTGACAAAGGAGTGAAATGACATCTAACATGATTCCCACGCTGCGAAACATTCTGGAGCTGCTGGAAGAGATAGCTCCTGCTCGACTGGCTGAGCCATGGGACAATCCTGGCCTTCAGGTGGGATCTTATTCTCAGAGGATAGAAAAAATTTTTGTCGCCCTTGAGGCGACACAAAAATCCTTTCAGTCGGCGTGCAGGCAGGGTGCACAGTTGTTGCTTACCCACCACCCCCTTATTTTTAAGCCGATATCACGGTTTGATATTGACGCTTTTCCCGGAAATATAATCCTTGAAGCCGGCAAGGAGGGGATTTCAATAGTCGCCGCCCATACAAATCTGGATGTGGCGAGGGAAGGAATCAATTCTATTTTGTCAGATCTTCTGGGTCTGGAACATGTGGAGGTCTTGCAGGAAATAGGCGGATTCGAGGGAGCGGGTTTGGGGAGAATCGGGGATTTAGGGAAATCGAGTACGCTGTCCCAGGTGTTGAAAAATGTGAAAGGCATACTTGGTGTCGAAAAGTTAAGGGTTGTCGGCAGTGATGATTTCAAGATCGGTCGGATTGCCGTCGTAGGGGGCTCCGGTGCAAGCCTGGTATCCCTTGCCTCTCAAAAAGGTGCTGATATGCTTTTAACGGGAGATGTTGGTTACCATCATGCGATGGAGGCCGAATTCCTGGGAATTGCGTTGATTGACGGCGGACATTTTCACACGGAAAAGGCCGCCTTCTCGATTTTCGCGAAGCGTTTTGAGGGCATGATTAGGGACAGGGGCTGGCATTGTAAAGTGGAGGTGGATAATGATGAAGGGGATCCCGTGAGCTATTCCTGAGGTTATTGAAAAATCTGTCGGGAAATATTTCGCTGTGGACGCGAAAAGGAATCTGAAATTCTAACAATATGAGGTGAAAAATTGGACCCAAGGATGACGGCGCTGATAGGCCTCCAGAGCTGTGATAGTCGTATAATGGATATTCAGGATAGTAAGGAAAAAGGGCCTTTGAAAATCCAGGAACTCGAGGAAGGTTTGAATGTAATGGAGGGGCGTTTGGAGGAAGAGATCAAACAGCTTGAGGAACATAAACGAAAGAGACGGAACGTTGAACAGGAAATTGAGGAAATCGAGAACCGGATAGAAAAGAGCAACGAAAAGCTAACCAACATAAAATCAAACAAGGAATATCAGGCGGCATTGAAAGAGATTGATGGGTTAGGCGCTAAAAAGTCGCTTTTGGAAGATAATGCGATTGATATTATGGAAGAAATAGAGATATTTGAAAAGAGAAACATCGCTACCAACGAGGAAATGGAGGAGCTTAAAGAAGGATTTGAAAATGCTCGTAACGAGATATTTGAGGAGTTAAAGGCCCTGGATCAGGACCTTGCAATCCTGGAAAGGGAGCGGGAGCGTTTATCACAGGCGATTGATAGCGATCTGTTAAAAAGGTATAATCATATCAGAAAGCACAAAGGGGGAGTGGCTATAAGCCCGGTTATTAAGGGCATATGCCAGGCTTGTCATATGGGTATACCGCCGCAGAAATTTAATGAATTGATTCGCGGCAAAGAGCTGATGAGTTGTCCGCATTGCATGCGCATTATTTATTGGGGTGAAGACGAAGGATTAAAGGAGGCAATTGGGAAAGGTTGAGCGGGTATGTTAGAGTAGAACAAACGACCGCCGCCTTGCCCTTCGACAAGGGGGAGGAAAGTCCGGGCTCCACAGGGCAGGATGCTGGGTAACGCCCAGTCCCGGTGACGGGAAGGAAAGTGCCACAGAAAGGAGACCGCCCCTGCCGATTGTGTGTCGGTGGGAGTAAGGGTGAAAGGGTGAGGTAAGAGCTCACCAGTCCTGCCGGTGACGGCGGGAGCTAGGCAAACCCCATCCGGAGCAAGACCAAATAGGGGAGCGTTTGAGGGTGGTCCGCCCGAGTTCCCGGGTAGGTCGCTTGACCTCGATGGTAACATCGGGGCTAGATGAATGGTCGTTTTCCCGAAAGCGGGCGACCGCCTCGGGAAACAGAACCCGGCTTATGAGCTGCTCTGACATACCTTATCTTTTCGTCTTCCCGGATAAACAGAGAAAGGTACGGTAATTTATATGTTTGTCTTTTCTAATTTTTTGATCGGTGTGGCCAAGGTACTTGATATAGTTCTGACCCTATATATGTGGATTATCATAGCGAGAGCCGTTATTTCTTGGGTAAATCCTGATCCATACAATCCTATTGTACGGTTCCTCAACTCGGTGACTGAGCCGGTCCTTTATCCTATCAGGCGAAGGCTTCCGATAAGTCTGGGTGGGATAGATTTTTCCCCCATTCTTGTCATATTGGCCATTATCTTTGTCCAGGCCTTTTTGGTCCAGAGCCTGATACAGATAGCTGCGCGTCTTGCGTGATGGAAGGTGGAAAAACCACTATCCGGGTCAAGGTACTGCCGAGGTCTTCCAAGAATCAGATTGTCGGTCAGGAAAAGGGCACATTCAGGGTAAAACTGACGGCACCGCCCGTGGAGGGAAAAGCCAATAAGGCCCTAAGTGATTTGCTTGCCAGGAGGCTGGGGCTGCCGAAAGGGAATGTAGAGATCGTATCCGGCAAGCGATCAAGGCTGAAATCGGTACGGATTCAAGGTCTTTCCATTGAAGATATTAAAAAACTCCTAAAAAGTGAGGCCTAACCGCAAAGGGCCTTTATTATCTCACCATGGATCAGGGGATTGGCGGCTACTATGGTTTTCAGGAAAGGAGAATATGGTTTTCCCTCGAAGGTCGTCACTTTGCCACCCGCCTCCTCCACAATGACGATTCCTGCGGCCGTGTCCCAGGGGCTCAGGTCCTGTTCCCAGAAGCCGTCCAATCTGCCCGCCGCCACGTAGCACAGGTCCATTGCCGCAGAACCCGGTCTGCGAATGCCCTGTGCCCTGACGAGCATTTTGCGGAAAACTTCAATGACTTCTTCTGATTTTTCGTGGATATTGTAAGGGAACCCTGTTGCCAAGAGGGCTTCATTCAAATCCGGTGTCTTGGAAACATTTATGGGGCTTCCGTTCAGGCGGGATTCTTCACCTCTTACTGCCTCATAATATTCTTCCATTTGGGGATTATAAACGATTCCAAGCACAATTTCATTTTCGATTTCAAGGGCAATGGAAACCGCGAAGAAGGGGAAGCCGTGCGCAAAGTTGGTTGTCCCGTCTAATGGATCAACGAGCCATGTCCGGCCTGAGGCGTGCTTTTGTCTCCCGGATTCTTCCGAAATAATGCTGTCATTTGGGAAGTCGCTTCGGATAGCCTCCAGGATGATTTTTTCAGCCTCAAGGTCTGCCTCCGTGACAAGATCTATGCTCCCCTTTTTCATGACGTGATGAACATGGCCGAATATGCTCTTCAGTCTCTTTCCCGCCGACCTTGCGGCGCGGTGCGCAGTTTCCAGTTCCTTATTCCACATGGCTTAATCTCACCCGGGGTCTATAGAAATGAAATCTCTTGACATTAAAAAATGACAATGTTATCAAAAAAACTTTTTACAACTAAATACTCCTTGTTTCTTGCGGCGGTCTTTATGGCCGTTGAGGAGACCTAAACTTCCTGATGAGGAGAAAGACCGAAAGGGGACTGCGTATGAGATACTATGAAACCCTATATCTAATCAACCCAAATTTAGAGGATGAGGATTACAGGGCGGTCGTAGACAAGTTCAATAGTTTTGTCGAAAAGAATAAGGGTGTTGTAATCAGGGTTGATGAATGGGGGAAAAAAACTCTGGCCTATAATATCAAAAAATTCGATAAAGGCTACTATGTGTTGTTACAGTACTGCGGGGAACCGATTCTAATAGATAAACTCCAGAGAGATCTTAAACTGGATGACAGGGTGCTTAAATTTCAGACGGTCAAGCTCAGTGACAATGAGGATCCTGAGGAGCTGAAAGCCAAAGCGGAGCAAGAAAAATCCAAAGAGAGCGAGTCCACGGAGGCTGAAGAAAAGACAGGCGAACAAGAAGAGGCCGTAACAGGAAAGCTTAATGAGGTAGAAAATGGCGTACAATAGAACGCACAGCAGAAACGGAAACAATAATAGAAGCAGGTTCAGAAGGACGTTTCATCGACGGAAGGTATGCAAGTTTTGTGCGGATAGCAGCCTTGTAATAGATTATAAGGACCCCAGGACCCTAAGGTATTTCACGACCGAGCGGGGAAAAATAACGCCACGCAGAATCTCCGGCAACTGTGCAAAGCATCAAAGGATTCTTACTTTGGCCATCAAGCGGGCTAGGAATATGGCATTGTTGCCATTCACAACCTCCCTTGTCAGGTAGCCTGATGAAGATTCCTTTGCCCACTTTAGTCCCGTTAAATTAAAAAGGAACAGGGGGCTTCAATTCCTGGTTCTTTCCAATCCTCAGATCCCATGAGAACGAGAGACATCTTGGGATGTGTAAGCTGGGCCTCCTTTTTTTTCTTTGTGTCTGCTTCGATCCCGTTTATCGGCCCTTTTTTTGGCCTGCTGACCCCTTTGCCATTTCTATATTATTCAACTAAATTGGGTTTATACCAGGGTGTGAAACTCGCCGCCTTGGCCTTCCTTTTTATCGTGCTCATTGTCGAACTGGCCGGGCAACCTCGTTTTGTGCTCTTTGGGCTGGAATTCAGTCTGCTGGGGCTCGTCTTGGCTGTCATCTTCAAAAGAAAATTAGAAATTGGTCAGACGATCTTTTTCGCTACCATGTCTATGCTGTTGCTTGGCTATAGTTCACTTTTTTTCCTTGCCCTTTCGAAAAATATGGGGCCGATTGAGATGGTAATCGATTTCTTTAATACACAACTCAAAGAGGCCGTCAAGGTGTACGAGGGTATGGGGGTCCCGACGGAAAAGGGCATGGAGCTGGAGATGTATGGGAAGGCCTTTATAGATATTGTTTCAAGGACTTATCCAGCACTCATGATTATCGGAACCGGATTCGCCGTTTGGCTTAATGTCATCATCGCAAAACCATTATTCAAGATGGGAAATCTCGAATATCCCGACTTTAGGGCCATGGACCGCTGGAAGGCACCGGATATTTTGATTTGGGTGGTGATTATTTCAGGTTTTGCTTTATTTTTGTCTTCCGGGGGTATAAAATTGTTGGCCATCAACGCCCTCATCGTTATGATGACAATATATTTTTTTCATGGGCTGTCTATTGTTTTGTTTTTCTTAAACAAATACCATGTTCCACCGTGGGCCAGATTCGGGATCTATTTTTTGACTGTTGTGCAACAGCTCTTTTTCGCGATTTTGGCGCTTGCGGGCCTTTTTGACCAATGGTTTGATTTCAGGAAAATTCAAAGAAAAAATGAAAGCAAATAGGCCGGAAAAATCCCTGTGGACTTTGTATGGCCGCAGGTGAAACCAGGCTTAAATTTTTGGAGGTATTTATGGAAGTTATTTTGCGACAGGATATTGACGGTTTGGGACTGGAAGGGGATATTGTCAATGTAGCCAAGGGCTATGCTCGAAACTATCTAATCCCAAAAGGCAGGGCTGTTGAAGCGAGCCCACAGAACATAAAGGACCTTGAATTGTTACAAAAAAAGATTGAGGTTAGAAAATCCAAGGCCAAGGACGATGCTGAAAAACTGAAAGAAAAGATCGAGGAAGTGGTGCTCAGCTTTTCCGTGAAGGCAGGGGAAGAGGGTAAATTGTACGGCTCCATAACCACCATGGACCTTGCATCGGACCTTGAGAAACAAGGCATTGATATTGACCGAAGAAAAATTATCATGGAAAGGCCAATAAAATCTTTGGGGGAATTTGAATTGCCGGTAAAGCTCTATCCGGAAGTAACGGGTTCCCTTAAGGTCACCGTGGTAGCTGAGAAGGAAGAAGAATAGACCGTGCCTCAAGCAAAAGAAAAATCAGCCCCTTCCTACCTAAAGGTTCCACCCCATAATGTTGAGGCGGAGCAGGCAATATTGGGCGGCATATTGATCAACAACGACGCCATGAATCAGGCAATGGACTTTTTGTCGAGCGATGATTTCTACCGTGAAGCCCATGCAGACCTTTTTGAAGGCATGGTGGACTTGTTTAGTCAGGGAGAACCAATAGATATCATCACCCTTTCCCAGGTTCTCACAAAGAAGAACCTTTTGGAAAAGGTTGGAGGGACCGATTACCTTGCCTCGCTGGTGGAGGCTGTTTCAACTTCTGCGGGAATTGTTTACCACTCAAAGATCGTCAAGGATCTTTCCATTAAAAGGAAGCTGATAAATCAATGTTCCGTTATTTCCGAAACCTGTTTCCAGGAAGAGGGAGAGACCGAAGATCTCCTTGAGATGGCTGAACAATCCATTTTCAATATTGCGGAGGAGCAGGTCAGGGAAGGTTTGCAGGGGCTGGATGACATCATAACAATCAGCTTTAAAAAACTTGAGAGCACGGCGGAAATTGACGGATATGTGACCGGCGTTCCAACGGGTTTTGATGACCTTGACCGATTAACCGCGGGTTTCCAGCCATCCGACCTGATTATTATCGCGGGCAGGCCAAGTATGGGAAAAACGGCGCTGGCTTTGAATATCGGGTATAACTCCGCCCTAAAGACCAAGAAGAGTGTGGCTGTTTTTTCTCTGGAAATGTCCAAGCAGCAGCTGGGCATCCGGTTGTTGGGGCTTGATTCAGGAATAAACGCCACGAGATTGCGGACCGGTGAATTAAGAGGCAGTGATTGGACATTGCTGACGGACTCGGCCAATCGCCTTTCAGAACTTCCGATATTTATTGATGACAGCTCAGGGATCGGTGTGCTCGGAATGAAGGCAAAGTGCAGGAGGCTGATGAAAAAGCATGAACTTAATATGGTTATTGTTGACTATATGCAGTTGATCCAGGGACGAAGATCGGCCGAATCCCGCCAACTGGAAATGTCTGAGATATCACGGATGTTGAAGGCGATGGCCAAAGACCTCAATGTGCCTGTCATAGCGCTGTCGCAGTTAAACAGAAAAGTGGAGGACCGTCCCAACAAGAGACCGCAATTGGCGGACCTGAGGGAAAGCGGTGCCATAGAGCAGGATGCGGACGTGATCGCATTTATTTACAGGGATGAGTTATACAATTCAACCTCGGAAGAAAACCGGAACGTTGCGGAGATTATTCTGGGTAAGCAGAGGAATGGCCCGACAGGGTTTTTCAAGTTGACCTTTCAGCCGGAAATCACCCGTTTCAGAAACTATTCGGGAGGCGAGATACCCATTTAACGACTCAACCAATTAACCTCTCAACTATTTAACCAATTCAAGGACTGGAGTTATCGATAAGGTATATGGCAAAACCGGCGGCCTCAAGGCCGGCCAGAACAGGCGACTTCAGAATCTCTATCGCCGCAGGGTTTCCGTACATCAGATCATCTCTCATGATTTAACCCGCCAGATTTGCTCCATCTCACATGATGTTAAAAGACAGGTAGCCTTGCTCATGACCCGTAAAGGGGCGGTGGCTCATGTGATCGTAGGCGATTATAAACACATCTGGATTCCCGACCTCAGCAGCTATAGGCTCGGAATAGGCCGACTCAAAGGGCTTCGGTGTATTCACACCCATCTGAATGGGGAGCCTCTTTCGAGAGAGGATGTCACGGACCTGGTATTGCTCGGTTTAGATCTCATGGTGTGCGTGCAGGTGGATACAAATGGAATTCCAGGGGACATTTCTTTCGCAAATATCCTGCCGGAGAAAACCGATGGAAGAAGATGGGTTGTCAACAGGGTCCCGGATATAGGGCAATTGGAAGTCGATTTTTTGGAGATGATCCACTCACTTGAGGAGGAACTGGCAAGGAATCGGCCCGGACGGTCTCTGGAGGAGAAAGATAGCGCCCTTCTGGTCGGGGTGACCACTGCTTCCCGCTGGCAGGAGGAGGAATCCCTTGATGAGCTGGAGGAATTAGCGTCTTCCGATAATATACAGGTTGTCGGGAGAGTGATTCAGCGCGTAAAAAAGGCGGATCCCCGTTTTTTGATAAGGAAAGGAAAACTGAGCGAGATGGTGCTCCAGTGCCTCCGGACCGGTTCAAACCTGTTGATCTTCAACAGCGAGCTTACCCCGGCGCAGGTGAAGAGCCTCACCGATTTTACCGAGTTGAAGATCATTGATAGAAGCCAGCTTATCCTTGACATATTTGCCAAGAGGGCGGTGACAAGGGAAGGGAAGATCCAGGTCGAACTCGCGCAGCTGAAATATATTCTCCCCAGGCTTGCTACCAAAAATACCGCCATGTCGAGATTGACGGGTGGAATCGGGGGAAGGGGACCCGGCGAAACAAAGCTGGAAATCAACAGGCGCCGGGTAAGGGAGCGTATCTCCAGGTTGAACTTGGAATTAAAGCAAATAAAAAGACAGCGAGGTGAAAGGAGGCGGCTGAGGAATGTCAGAGGCCTGCCTGTTATCTCCATTGTCGGGTATACCAATGCAGGAAAATCGACTCTTCTGAATGCCCTGACCCGCAGCCACGTGGGGGTCCGTAACCGTCTCTTTGAGACACTGGACCCCAGCAGCAGACGCCTCAGATTTCCGAGGGAGAGGGAGGCCATCATAACGGATACGGTGGGGTTTATCCGGAATCTTCCCGAAAGTCTCATGGAGGCCTTTGCCGCGACACTGGAAGAACTCCATGATGCGGATCTCTTTCTTCATGTGGTCGATGCGACAAGTTCGCGTATTGAGGAACAGATAGAGACTGTTGAAGAAATTCTTGCACGGTTGGATTTGAAACAGATCGCTGTCCTTCTGGTGCTCAACAAAGCAGACCTCTTGACTCCGGAAGAGGTTCTTCCTTTGCAAAAAAAACTGGGAGGGATCGCCATTTCAGCTCTGCACCCTCCCAGTTTGTCAGGACTTGTTAAGAGAATCGACGGGCTTATATGGCCGCGCTCTTCCATCCCGCAGACTTGATTTTGTTATCTCCCTTTGCGATCACCAGACATTCACATTCAGGAATAGAATCAATGAACCGGACCCCGTTTACAGGATCCATGACAAACACGCTCGTGGAAAGGGCGTCCGCGTCCATGGCCGTGCCGGCAAGGACCGATACGCTGGTACTCAAATGCGGGGAAAGTCCGGTCCTTGGGTCTATAATATGGTGAACCATTTTTTCACGATCATAATAGATTTCATAGTTCCCGGATGTGGCAACCGCACCCCCGGAAATATGAATAACATCCTGGTATTCCTTCTTTTTTCGGGGGTCCTGTATGGCCACCGTCCATGGTTTCCTGTCTTTAGCACCCATGGCTTTGATATCTCCGCCGGCATTGATGAGATGATTTTTTATCTGAGAATCGGATAGTATATTTGAGGCCTTATCAACTATGTATCCTTTTGCAATGCCGTCCAGGGTAATCCCCATTCCCGGTTTATTAAATCTGATGGTTCGCCCTTTCAGCTCGATTTTATCAGAACCTACCAGTTTGAGCGCCCTTGTTAACTCTATCGTGGTGGGGGCCTGTTTGTGCGTACCTCCGAATTTTTTCCTGAAGAGATCCACGATGGGTTTGACCGAAATATCAAAGGCACCACCGCTTAACCTGTGAAAATAGAGCGCGCGTGCGACGACCCCGGCAACTTCAGGCGGGACCTCCCTTAGAAAGCCCTGGCTGTTCAGTTCGGCAATTGCCGTGTTTTCGTCAAAACGATTCATGGATTTTGTCAGCCTGTCTATTTCTTCAAAGGCGTGGCCCATTGCCTCTTGTGCTTTATCTTTTGAAGCGTGGATAAGGGTCATGGTGACAAAGGTGCCCATGGTCAGTTCCGTTCGTGAGACTTTGTACGATTTGCGATTGAACTTTACAGCTTCTGCCGTCGCGGGAATAAGTCCTGCGGAGGCAAGGCTCAGGCCCAGAAGACCGGACATTTTCATAAATGACCTTCGGCTTAGAGCGCCGTATTCGCTGGAGAAGTGATCCGTTTTTTGCATTTTTTGGCCTCCCATTAGAGAATTGAGCGATACTTTAGCACCAGGCTTTCAAGATGGCAAGACACTTATTTCATTCAAGAAGTTCAAAGAGTTTTTGCGCCTGTTTTATGTCTTTTGCTATCTGATCGGAAAGATCTTCAAGACTTTCAAAGGCTCTCTCATATCTCAACCGTTCGATAAAGTTGACCCTGATTGTTTTTCCAAGCAAATCTCCCGAAAAATCGAGGATATGTGTCTCAACGGAAAATTGATTGTCCCCGAAAGTGGGATTGTATCCGATGTTGGTGACTCCCTTAAACATGGTATCGTCAATAATTACCTTGACCGCATAAACCCCGACTTTGGGTATCAGCTCGTCCACAAGCTCTATATTGGCCGTGGGAAAGCCCAAAAGCCTTGCACCCCTGCTCTTTCCCTTAACAACGGTCCCACAGACCTGATAATCTCTGCCCAGCAGCTTTTTGGCCCTGGATATGTGTCCTTCCGAAACCAGGTTCCGAATGGAGGTGCTTGAGACGGGTTTCTGATTAATACGGACCTGGTCCACAACATGCACGGAAAAACCCAGATGATTTCCCATGTCTTTGAGGAGTGTGATGTTACCCTCTCGGTTATGCCCGAAGGAATAATCGTATCCGACCACGAGCTCCTTGACGCCGATTTTGTCCACCAGAATATCCTGAACAAAATCCCGGGCAGAGATCGACGAAAGTTCTTCTGTAAACGGGACACAAAAAATGACGTCGATACCGGCACCGTCTATCAGCTTCAGCTTCTGCCGGGTAGGTGTGATAAGGCGGGGACTTTTTTCGGGCCTCGTGACCTTTGTGGGATGGGGATCGAAGGTCATAACCGCCGATTGTCCGTCTATCTTCTTGGCCCTTTCCTTTATCAAATCAAACAGGACCAGATGGCCTTTGTGGACGCCGTCAAAGTTTCCTGTGGTCAGAACCGGATTTCTTAACGGCCCTTTAAGTTGTTTCAAATCTTTTAATATCGTCATCTTAAACAAATACTTTCCAACATAATTAGGCATTGACAAGGTTAGGTCAGGAATATAATCTGTTCTAACAAATATTTCAACCTTATAGCAGTGCCGAAGTGGCGGAACTGGTAGACGCGCTAGGTTCAGGGTCTAGTGGGTGTACGCCCGTGGGGGTTCGAGTCCCCCCTTCGGCACCAAGAACATCAAGGGTTTCAGCGTTACTAACGCCCCTAACAATTCATCCACAAGGCTTTTAGCTGCTAGCGTAAGTTTACTATGAAATTACACGAAATCAGATGTAACTACTTGTAAATA
>CAZIXY010000090.1:0-11582 GCA_964543315.1 uncultured Desulfobacteraceae bacterium
GTATCAAAAATGACCTCCATTTCCGGCCTCTTGATATAAAGGGCACCTGTCGGGCAGACAGCCGTACAGGCCCCGCACTGGAAGCATTTGTCTTCATCCCTTTTGATATCCTGCCCGATGCTTTCCACCTTGATCCCGAGACCTTTGAGGTAACGGACACCTCTCTGGAAATTTTTACGGTGCCCGCTCAACTCCAGCACCATAAGGCCTTCTTTTCTGGGGTAAATGATTGCCTTGAGAATATTGAAGGACAGGTCAAATTTTTTGACGAGATTGACGGCAATCGGCTCATTAACGATCTTTTTAGGAAACCTTAATGAAAGCATTTTGGAGTACATGATCAATCCCTCCGCAGACCCCTGAGAAACTCGAAAAAAATTATGCGATGTTTCATCTTATATAGTTTTTATCCACAAATTGATGATTTTCGATTGAAGATTGACGATTTGAGGAAGATGCCCTTAATCTTTAAAATATTCAATATTCATTCGTCAATATTCAATATTTCTTAATGACCTTTTCAAATCCGGGTAAAGCCTTTTCAATTGTCTCATCGGAGACACAATAGGCGATCCTGATATGGCCGGGGCCTCCAAAACCGCTCCCCGGAACCGTGAGGATATTCTCTTCCTGCAATGCCCTCACAAAGGCAAAATCATCCTCAATGGGAGTCCTTGGAAAAAGGTAAAAGGCCCCCTTCGGCTTTATGAAATCATACCCGAAAGAGGCAAGCCCGTCACAAAGCATATCCCTTTTTTTCTTATAGATCGAGATGTCCACGCTGTCTTCCAAAAGGTAATAAATGGCCCTCTGCATGAAAGCGGGGGCATTTGTGTATCCGAGTGTCCTGTTACAGAGGGACAGGCCTATCATAATCGTCTTTTTTTCCGATATGTCAGGGTGGGCGGCCACATAGCCGATCCTCTCACCCGGAATCGAGAGATCCTTGGAAAAGGAAGTGACGACAAAACTCTCTTCATAGTAATCAAAAATACTTGGAATAGTGACGCCGTTATAGGCGATCTTCCGATAAGGCTCATCAGAGATCAGGTATATGGGTCGCTTTAGCTTTTCACTGTAATGTGAAAGCACCCCGGCAAGTTCCTTCAACTCCGCTTCGCTGTACACAACTCCTGTAGGATTGTTCGGAGAATTGATGAGAACGGCCTTTGTTTTTTCATTTATAGCTTCCGCAATGGCGTCAAGATCGAGTGAAAAATCCGGTCTTGAAACAACGAGCCTGGAGAGTCCCTGGTGATTGTCGAGATAATTATCATATTCCACAAAATAGGGCTTCGGAATAATGACCTCCTCGCCCGGGTTCAGGATGGTCTTGAAGACCACATTCAGGGCTCCTCCCGCCCCTACGGTCATGATAATCTCATCCGATGTAAACTTAGGCCCGCCGAATGCGTTGAGATAATCGGCAACTGCCTGTCTGGTCTTGACAATACCGGCATTCAACATATATGCATGCTGACCCGGCGTCGGATCATCGACCAATTCTCTGAGAACCTGCTTAAACTTGGGAGGAGGTTCCAGGTTCGGGTTTCCCAGGCTGAAATCAAGAACATTCTCGGCCCCGTATTTGGCCTTCCTTTCGTTGCCTTCCTCAAATATCTTCCTGATCCATGACGCGTTTTTTATGGACTCCTGAACTTTTAATGAGATGGCCACTTTTTTACCTCCTTGCAGTTTGTATAAGGTTTTAAAATAGCTTTTTAATTCCACTTGTCAACACAAAAACCGAATATGCCGAATCTTAGCTTAATGAAACCCGGCCCGAGTCGTGGTCTGCCCTGAAATAGCCAAATGGAATCTACATCCTCAAGAAAGTTGGTTGACTGGAACTTTTCGAAAGGGCTCATTCCACACCTTGTGCCTGTCTTAAGCCTTATGCCTCAACATAGATTCCGACTTAAGAAGAGTGTCATGCGGAGCCTTATGAAAGGCGTTGTCACATATTTTAGCCCCCCATACACATAGCGGATGGGCCATGGCGCTCTCTTTTCAAAAATCGCATTCAAACTTCTGCCGAAAGAGTCGAACGCCCCCATTCGCGCAAACAAACGGCCGGGAGCAGATATCGAAGACCTGGGCCACGACAAAGAGTCCCTCCAGGGGCTGTCCAAGGCTGACACTTAATCCCTCATTAACATTCCAAAAAAGCTCATCCTGTGCGGCTTTTGAAAACAGACCCCCATGCCCCTCTTTTACTTTATAATGGAGACACAAGTCACAAGCATCAAGGCGAAGCTTGCCCGCCGTGCGGCAGGTGGGGCATAGGGCTCTTCGAAAGGGCGCATCCTTCGGATCAAAACTCCTCTGCACTGTGCCGCGGCCCGAGTCGCGGTCTGCGATGCAACGCACTAATGGAACCTATCTCCTTATTTTCCAGCAGATCGCAGCGAGGGTCGCCTCCAACTCAGGAGCGGATGCGTCCTGGAGAAGAGTGCCATGCCGAGCCTTGACCGGCGAAAACCACCAACAGAACCCCGACCTAAATCCAAGGCTATATTCGACCGTAAATCGGCTTGACAGGATAAGCCTATTTTCCTTATTTTATAAAGACTAAATATTGAAGAAGTGGTATTGAAAAATTCGAGCATATAAAAATAAGAATCAGAAATCACGCATCTCTTTCTTTAACATGAGGAATGATACCCGGAGAAATTCGCAATGAAAAAAAGGAGGCAAAAAACGCAGACCGTTGCCATCCTGACAGGCGGCGGGGATGTCCCCGGGCTGAATCCCTGCATCAAAGCACTGGTCTACAGAGCATCAAGTGAGGGGCTCAGGGTTCTAGGCATCAGGCGTGGTTGGGCCGGCCTGTTGAATTACAACCCTTCTGACCCCGAGACTGCAGAAAATTGCGTCAAGGAGCTTGAACCTCCGGAGGTCAGAACCATTGACCGCTCAGGGGGAACCTATCTCCACACCTCGCGTACCAATCCAAGTGCCGTCAAGATAAACCAGGCACCCGACTTTCTAAAAAAATCTTTCAAAAATAAAGACGATATCAAAGATTTCACGAGTCATATCCTCAAAAATCTGGAAGTACTTGAAATCGATGCCGTTATTCCCATAGGGGGAGATGATACTCTCAGTTTTGGGGAAAGGTTGCATTCTGAAGGGTTTCCTGTAATTGCAATTCCCAAAACAATGGATAATGATGTCTTTGGTACGGATTTCTGCATCGGATTTTCCACGGCCGTAACAAGGGGAGTCAGTTTCATACATGCCCTGAGAACGTGTACCGGTTCCCATGAAAGGATAGCCGTTATTGAACTCTTCGGCCGATATTGCGGCGAAACATCCCTGATATCGGCCTATTTGGCAGGAGTAGAGCGGGCCATAATTTCCGAAGTTCCTTTTGACCCGAAAAGATTGGCGGAGCTCATAATGAAGGACAAAAAAAACAACCCCAAGAACTATGTAATGATCACGATTTCCGAGGGCGCGAAAATGATCGGCGGTGAAATGCTGCTGTCCGGGGAATCAGATGCCTATGGCCACCGCAGGCTGGGCGGCATAGGTGAGGAAACAGGGTCCATTCTCAAAGAATTGACTGGAGAAGACGTGCTTAATCAAAGATTGTCCTATCTGATGAGGAGCGGCGCGCCCGATTCTCTTGACCTCATGGTTGCCGTCAATTTTGCCAATATGGCCATTGACCTCTTCATGAAAGGAACTTTCGGCCGTCTCGTTGCCCTTAGCCGGGGTATTTATACGGACATCCCCTTGAGCACTATCACGACAGGTCAAAAAAGGGTGGATGTGAGAGAACTCTATGACATCGAAGAATACCGGCCCAAGGTTATGCATGTGGGCGGGAAGCCTATGTTCCTGTATTGAGCAATAAAATCGCCGGCCGATTTTATACAACACGAATCCGCGGCAATACCTCCTTTAGCCCCCCTTTATCAAAGGCCAAAAAGGATTTTTTTGCCCTTTCTTGGAATGAGATATGCCTGTAAATAATAAGAGAAAAACCACACGTACCCTCTACGTGGGAAACGTCCCCGTTGGCGGGGGAGCCCCCATAGCGGTGCAGTCCATGACCTGTACCGATACCAGGAATATTGCCTTGACAATAGAACAGATCGACCGCCTTTCAGACGCAGGCTGCGAAATTGTTCGTCTGGCTATCCCCGACCAGGAGGCTGCGAAAGCCTTCAAGAAAATCAAGGCAAAGGTTCAGGTCCCGCTCATTGCGGATATCCACTTTGATCATCGCCTTGCACTCGCATCCCTGGATGCAGGCGCGGACGGCCTGCGGATAAATCCCGGAAATATTGGCAGCGAAAAGGCCGTCAAGAAAGTCGTGAAGGAGGCCGCGGGCCTCAAGGTTCCCATACGCATAGGGGTTAACGCAGGCTCACTGCAGAAAGATATTTTGGTGAAACACGGCCGCCCGTCTCCCGAAGCCATGGTTGAGAGTGCCTTAACACATGTGAAAATCCTGGAAGACCTTGATTTTGACTTGATCAAAATATCCTTGAAATCCTCCCATGTGCTCAATACCATTCGGGCATACGAACTTTTGAGCGAGGAAGTGGATTACCCCCTTCACCTGGGGGTGACAGAAGCCGGCACGCTCATATCGGGCACAGTAAAAAGTGCAATAGGTATTGGATACCTTTTGGCAAACGGTATCGGAGACACCTTTCGTGTCTCCCTGACCAGGGATCCTGTTGAAGAGGTCAGGGTGGCCTATGAAATCTTGAGGGCCCTTGATCTCAGGCACAGGGGTCCTGAGATCATATCTTGCCCCACCTGTGGCAGATGCGAAATAAACCTTTTTGACCTTGTGGAAAAGGTGGAAAATGCCCTGTCCGGTATTGAGGCCTCACCCAAGGTGGCCATCATGGGTTGTGTTGTGAATGGCCCCGGCGAGGCAAAACAGGCAGACATAGGAATTGCAGGAGGAAGAGGCCAGGGAATTCTCTTCAAAAAGGGAGAAGTTATAAAAAAAGTCCCGGAACACAAACTTGCGGAAACCCTGATCAGTGAAATAGATAAATTGATTAAATAGTTTTTAAAAACACTTTAGCACTACAACACGCTCATCTATAAATAAGGAGTTGTCGGTTACCATGCGTTACTCAAAATATTTTATGCCCACGTACAAGGAAATTCCATCTGACGCGGAAATCATCAGCCATCAATTAATGCTCAGGGCAGGAATGATAAGAAAACTCACATCCGGCATCTACACCTATTTGCCGGCAGGTCTCAGGTCCATTAAAAAAGTAGAAAAGATTATCAGAGAAGAGATGAACAGGTCGGGAGCCATTGAGGTCCTGATGCCTGCCGTCCAGCCCGCGGAACTATGGCAGGAAAGCGGCAGATGGGATCATTATGGCAGCGAACTGCTGAGATTTAAAGACCGTCACAATCACGCTGCCTGCTT
Organism: uncultured Desulfobacteraceae bacterium; assembly: GCA_964543315.1. GTDB lineage: Bacteria > Desulfobacterota > DSM-4660 > Desulfatiglandales > Desulfatiglandaceae > JAFDHL01. The sequence goes on from CAZIXY010000090.1 coordinate 5,414, forward strand.
CGGCCCGACTCATGAAGAGGTCATCACGGATCTTGTAAGAAGGGAAATTCATTCCTACAAACAAATGCCTGTTAACCTTTACCAGATTCAGACCAAGTTCAGGGACGAGATACGACCGAGATTCGGTCTCATGCGCGGCCGTGAATTCATAATGAAAGACGGCTACAGCTTCGATTGTGACGAGGAAGGAGCCGACCGCAGTTATAATATTATGAATGAAACGTACGCCAGGATATTTGAAAGATGCGGTCTTCGCTTCCGGGCCGTAGAGGCGGACACGGGTGCTATCGGAGGCAGCTATTCTCACGAGTTCATGGTGCTGTCCGATACAGGGGAAGATCAGATAATGAATTGCTCCGAGTGCGACTACGCTGCCAACCTCGAAAGGGCGGAAGTAAGGTCGCCCGATAGCGAACACGAAACTGACGTGGATGATATGCATCCTATGGAAGAGGTAGAAACCCCTGATATCAGAACTGTTGAGGAACTCACATCCTTTCTCAGCATAACACCGGATGTACTCATAAAAACCCTGATCTTCGTCGTGGATGGAGATGTGGTACCTGTGCTCGTTAGAGGAGATCATGAAATCAACGAGGCAAAACTCAAAAATTTCCTTGGCGCTCAAGACGTGGAACTGGCCGATGAGGGATTGGTGGAGGAAACCACGGGAGCTCCCATGGGTTTTGCCGGGCCTGTTGGACTTAAGACCAAGCTGGTGGCCGACAATGCTGTTAGAGGGATGAAAAACTTTGTGACAGGAGGGAACAGGGAAGATTTACATCTCAAGAACGTAAACCTTGGTAGAGATTTTAAGGTAGATCGTTTCGGTGATCTGCGCTTTATCACTCTACAGGATTCGTGCCCCAAATGCTCCGGCAAAATACAGTTTGGGAGAGGCATTGAGGTGGGTCATATTTTCAAGCTGGGCACCAAGTACAGCAGGGCCCTAAAGGCCGTATTCCTTGATGAACAGGGAAATGAAAAGCCTATCATTATGGGATGCTATGGTATAGGGGTCGGGAGAACAGTTGCAGCCGCCATTGAACAGAACCACGATGAAAAAGGTATTGTTTTCCCCATACCCATATCGCCCTTTGAGGTCACTATCCTGCCGCTCCAGATACACGAAACCGCCGTCACCGATACAGCGGAAAAAATATATGCCGATCTCCTGGATCGCGATATTGATGCGCTTATCGATGACAGGGATGAACGGGCAGGGGTCAAATTCAACGATGCAGACCTGCTTGGAATACCTGTTCGTGTGACGGTCGGCTTGAGAGGAGTTCGAAACGATCAGATAGAATTAAAGCTGCGTGCTGAATCTGAGAGCATCGTTGTACCCATCGAGGATGCCACAGCGTCCATTCAAAAAAAAGTAAAAGATCTCTATGATTCGCTTAAATGATATTTCCTCACAGATCCTCAGCTATCATCCAAAGGCCAATATAGCGCTGCTGGAAAAGGCCTATGTTTATTCGGCCAAGGTCCATAAAGGCCAGATTAGACTTTCCGGTGAGCCCTACCTTTCACATCCCCTGGAAGCGGCATATATCCTGGCACAAATGAAGATGGATGTGGTCTGCATTATAGCGGGACTCCTGCATGATACGATTGAAGACACGAGTGTCGAGATTGATGATATACGGCGCCTCTTCGGCGAAGAAACAGCCAATATAGTCGACGGTGTAACAAAAATCAGCAAAATGAAATTCACAAGCCACAAGCATCGTCAGGCTGAGAATGTGCGCAAGATGATTCTCGCAATGTCCTCTGATATCCGTGTGATTCTTGTCAAATTGGCCGACCGGCTACACAATATGAGAACCCTGGGATTCCAGCCCATGGAAAAACAGAGACTCATAGCCAGAGAAACCCTGGACATCTATGCCCCTCTGGCAGGCAGGATGGGCATTAACTGGTTAAAATCAAGCCTGGAAGATCTTTGTCTTTATTATCTTGAACCGCAGATTTACGAAACAATCAAAAACGAAGTGGCCCAGAGAAAAAATGAACGGGAAGACTTTCTCAAAGAGGTGCGACAACTTCTCTTTGAAAAACTGTCCGAAGTTAATATTAAGGCCACGATCAAGAGCAGAGATAAGCATTTCTACAGTATCTACAAGAAAATGCTGGACCAGAACCTGATGGTCAATCAGGTTTACGATATCCTGGCTTTCCGCGTTTTGGTAAATACCATCAAGGAATGCTATGAAGCCCTGGGGCACATCCATTCCATGTGGAAACCGATTCAAGGAAGATTCAAGGATTATATTTCTGTTCCGAAGGCGAACATGTATCAATCACTTCATACGACGGTGATAGGGCCCTTAGGACAAAGAATGGAGGTGCAGATTCGAACATGGGAAATGAACAGGGTTGCTGAAGAGGGAATCGCGGCCCACTGGAGGTACAAGGACGATTCGGTCGCGAGCAAAACAGATGAAAAGCAATTTGCATGGCTCCGCCAGCTCATGGAGTGGCAAAAAAACCTACACGACCCTGCCGAATTCCTGGAATCCGTCAGGATGAATCTCTTTCCTGACGACGTCTATGTATTCACTCCCGCGGGTGACGTAAAGACCTTTCCGAAAGGTGCAACTCCTATCGACTTCGCTTACAGCATCCACTCCGAGGTGGGAGAAAAATGTTCCGGAGCCAAGATCAATGGTAAAATGGTTCCCCTCAGATCTACACTGAAAAATGGGGATATAATAGAAATTATTACCTCTCCAAAACAGCATCCAGGCAAAGACTGGCTGGAATTCGTAAAAACACCCCGGGCGAAAACCAAGATAAGACAATGGATAAACAACCAGGAAAAAGAGGAAAGCATAAATCTTGGAAAGAATTTCCTGGAAAAGGCCCTTGATCAGGAACACATGAGCATATCCAATATAATCAAGAGCGATCAGCTCTCAGCCGTTGCAAAAGAGCTGTCTTTCAGATCGGTGGAAGATCTTGTCGCCCAGATAGGCTTGGGGAAAATTTCACCCAAACAAGTGATTGGTCGACTGAGACTGAAGTTGGGGATAAAGGAAGGAAAGCACCATGGTCTCGTCGGCAAAATGGTGGACCGTCTAAAGCGTCGCAGGGAGGATCACGGAATTAACGTCAAGGGAGTCAGTGACATGTTGGTACGTTTTGCCAACTGCTGCCATCCTATCCCTGGAGATCAGGTCATTGGTTTTATCACCAGGGGGCGGGGAATCACAATCCACCATAAAAACTGTAGCCATATCTTAAAGGCCGATCCGGAGCGACTGGTTGAGTTATCGTGGGAACCTTCCAAGGATGATGTCTACCACGCCAGAATAAGAGTGACCAGTGTCGAGAGAAAAGGCGTTCTGGCAGATGTCAGCAGCATCATAACGCAAAAAGATGCCAATATCATCCAGGCCGATGTGAAGACGACAATGGACAACAAAGGGATTGCCCTTTTCACAATAGAGGTGGAAGACAGCAGACACCTTCAGGATATCATGGCGTCCATAAAAAAAGTAAAAAACGTCTTGATTGTGGAAAGGCTTTAAACGATTGATGATTTTAGATTGAAGATTGAAGATTAAGACGGATCTCCGAAATCCAGTATCCAGCAGTATGAGTCTCTTCCATTTGAAGGCTTACTTCCGTCCGTCATTACGGCTTTACGACCCGACCGGACTTAATACAGCTTGTACAAACCCTTATCCGCTTCACCTGGCCGTTTTGGATGCACTTCACCTTCTGAAGATTGGGGTACCAGCGTTTCTTTGTTTTATTATGAGCATGGCTTACATTATAGCCGACAACGGGCTTTTTACCACAAATGTCACACACCTTCGCCATTTCGGGTGTCTCCTTTGTATCAGCTTGTGAATTGACGGCCTTTTTTTATGCTTGTGATACGGAAAATGGTCACTTTGGCAAAAAAAGGTCGTACATTAGAACTAAAAGCTTTTTTATATACCTAAACCGGGGCCCGAGTGCAAGCACTTTTTGTACAAAACGCCCGACAGGATTACACAGTTGAATCTTACTATGAATAAAGTGGCCCTGTCCCCTGCACTTAACCGTTTGCCTGACAATCTAAATCACATTCACCTGATGGGTATATGTGGAACTGGAATGGCTTCTCTGGCCGGCATGTTCAAGGAGAAAGGCTATCGGGTAACGGGTTCGGATCAAAATATCTATCCTCCAATGAGCGATTTCCTTGAGGCATTATCTATCTCAGTTCTTAAAGGCTACAGCCCGCATAACCTTTATCCTAAACCGGACCTGGTCATTGTCGGCAATGTCATTACAAAGGAAAACCCGGAAGCAATAGAGCTTTCACGAGTCGGCATTCACTATTTGTCTTTTCCCCAGGCACTCCGACACTTCGCACTTAAGGATAACCGTTCGATAGTCATCAGCGGAACTCACGGCAAGACAACCTCTTCTTCGCTGGTTGCCTGGATCCTGGAAAAAGGCGGCATGGATCCGGGATTCATGATCGGTGGAATTCCGAACAATTTCCAAAAAAATTTCAAACTGGGACACGGCAAACACTTCGTCGTAGAGGGCGATGAGTACGATACGGCCTTTTTTGATAAAGGGCCGAAATTTTTGCATTACAAGCCATGGGCAACAATCCTTACCAGCATCGAATTCGATCACGCTGACATATACCGTGATTTGTCGCATATAATAGAAAACTTCAGAAAGCTTATAGATCTCATCCCTCCCGACGGTGTGCTTGTTGCAAATGCCGATGATCCTTTTGTCGCAAATGAAATCGCACGAGCAAAATGCCGGGTGATCACTTATGCCTTATCAAAGGACGCCGACTGGATGGCTGATGTTATTTCAGTTAAACGGGATTTTACTCGCTTAAAAATCCTTAAGGCCATAGATAGTACCACTCGGGGACACACGGAATACCTAAAGCTTCAAACTACCCTCTACGGTCGGCATAACATATCCAACCTCTTATCCGCGGTTGTGATTGCCGATTACCTCGGAATACCCCCTTCAGCCTTATCAAAAGCAGTCAAGTCTTTTAAGGGTATCAGGCGCAGACAGGAAATTATTGGGGAAAAAAGGGGAATTCTTATATTGGATGATTTTGCGCACCATCCAACGGCCGTCAAAGAAACCATTGATGCCGTCAGTAAAAAATACAAAAACCACCGTCTGATAGCTGCCTTCGAACCCAGATCAAATTCCAGCAGGCGAAACGTTTTTCAGTCCCGCTATGCCTTTTCGTTTGAAAACGCGGACCGCGTCATGATCCCTGAACCGCCCATGATGGAAAAAATTCCCCCGGAAGAGAGGTTTTCTTCTCAGAAACTGGTAAGGGATCTCAAAGAAATGGGCCTGAATGCCTCCTATTTTCAAAATACGGACCAATTGTTGGAGTCCCTCCTTGCAGAAGCCCGCAAGAACGATGTCATCCTGATCATGTCAAACGGCGCTTTCGACAGCCTGCCGCAACGACTGTTGGAAAACCTTTAGAACAGATTTCAATATCATCGGCTTGAACCAAAGTTTCAGCAAAGACTTTCCAGCCTAAGGCCTATTTTCCCCATATAAGCACCATGCAATAAGTTATGTCACCGAAGTTGGCTTTTAAATGGTGAAGCATTTCATCGGGGTGTTCCGCCACTGCATCCTTAAAAGAGGCCAGGCTTGCCCGCCGTTTGTGTGGTGGCCTTGCCCGCCGTGCATCCGGCGGGGTATGGGACTCTTCGAAAGTGCCTATACCAATCCAGAAACAGTTTGTTTCTCGATGGAGCTTTCAGCGGACAGCGATCAGCTGTCAGCCAAACCTTTTTTTGGTCTTTCACGGAATTTTTACCTGCCGTTCTTATGGCAGGCTGAGTGCTGATTGCCGATAGCTTGACGGTCTGTAGCGGGCTTAAGAAGAATGCCGTACCGAGCCATTATTATTCCAATTTCTATTGAAAAGAACCCGCTCTTTGGTTAATCTATTCCAGCAGTTCATTTTTACCGTTTTGGCAAATAGGTTTTTAACAAGAGAATTCCAAAACGCGACCTGAATCTTGGCAGGTCATTGAAGGCCGCAGATAAGGATTCCAGAGAGGCTAAATGGAAAAGAGCACCCCTGAAACATACGACAAGTACATAAAGGCCATAACGGATATAAGCCGGGCCATCACATCGGAGCAATACCTGGAAGATA
>CAZIXY010000091.1:0-2287 GCA_964543315.1 uncultured Desulfobacteraceae bacterium
CCTGGCTTCAGCACTCTGGGAGAGGATGCCTTTCGGGAAAAAAAGGTTTTTCCCAACATTCGACAGCATCTCATAGATAGACTCGTTGGCGCCCTTTATGATCTCGTTCAGCTCTTTTGCGATGGGGTTCATAGCCATAATAGACTCCTTATTTTTGGTTAATCCGTGAGCCGGGTTTTTGAGAACTGCCTTTTTTTTGATTATCCGGTGGTCAACTGGATTGTCAAGCGAAATTGAACAAAAAAGACTTGACAGCCTTCACTTCAGAGCATAAAAATAGAAAGACCGGTCGGTATATTGTCTATGAAGTCGGTTTGTCTTATGCAGAATAAAGGAACTTTAACAAAACAAAATATTACGAAAGAATCATTGCAGGTCTTTTCAGTTAAGGGCTATTTCAACACCTCAATAAACGATATCCTTGCGGCCACAGGTCTGACAAAGGGCGGGCTTTACGGACACTTTGCAAGCAAGGAGGACATCTGGTACGCAGTCTATGATGAGGCGGTAAAAATCTGGAGAAGCATTGTCTTTAAAGATATTCGAAATATTTCTAATCCGCTTGAGAGAATAGAGATAACTATAGAAAATCACTTAGCAAAATATTTAGGGGGAGATGTTTTTGAGGGAGGCTGCTTTTTTGTCAATATGTTGGTTGAGGTCTCCGGGCAATCTGAGAGGATGAGCAGGCAGATCTTGAGAGGTTTTGTACAGTTTTCCAAATTGTTACGCAGGTGGTTAGAAGAATCCGATGAGAAGGGATTATTGAAGGAAGGGCTGAATCACAGGGAAATTTCCGACTTTATTGTTATCACCCTGAATGGGGCGGCGACACTTTACTCATCAAGCAAGGATCCTTCAATCTGGAAACAGACAATTACTCAATTACGGTTCTATATCAACCAGCTGAAGCGCTGACGCAACAATTGTTTGACTTTTAACACCATTGTGAGTCAAGCTTCCAGCCGTTTTGGTTCTTGTTGACTCATGTTGGGTTAAACAATATATTACCTGAATCTTGCATAAACAGTCTTGAATGGATTAATAATAAAACATAATTTCATGTGCTTAGGCAGGGTTTAGAGGCTATCGGATTCTGAAAGGGGAAGATTTATGAGGGATGTAGTTATTGTGAGTGCGTGCAGGACTGCTGTCGGTGATTTTTCCGGCTCACTCAGTTCTGTTTCCGCAACCGATCTGGGAGCGATTGTGATCAAGGAGGCAGTAAGACGCGCCGGCATCAGGAATGAGGATATTGACGAGGTGATTATGGGTAGTGTGCTGCCCCACGGCCTGGGACAGAACCCCGCTCGGCAGACCATGATCAGGGCCTGTCTTCCCTGGGAAGTCGGTGCCATAACCGTTAACAAAGTGTGTGGATCGGGATTGAAGGCTGTAATGCTTGCAGCTCAGGCCATTCAATGTAACGATGCAGATGTAATAGTCGCCGGTGGACAGGAAAATATGAACCTGTGCCCGTATATGCTTGAAAAGGCGAGAACCGGTTACAGGATGAACAATAATACGCTGGTTGACGGTATGGTTCATGATGGACTGTGGGATCACGTGAACGATTTTCATATGGGAATAAGCGCTGAACTTGTTTCTGAAAAGTACGGAGTGAGCAGGGAAGATACGGACGCCTTTGCTCTGAATTCCTATGAAAAGGCATGGAAGGCAATTGAGACAGGCAGTTTTAAAGATGAGATCATCCCTGTCGAGGTACCTGCTAGAAAAGGGGATCCGAAAATATTTGATACGGATGAAATACCTTTGCGAAAACCCAAAACCAGCCCGGAAGGATTGGCCGGACTGCGCCCGGCCTTTAAAAAAGACGGTCTTGTTACGGCGGGAAATGCATCCAAGATAAGCGATGGCGCCGCGGCATTGGTCGTGATGTCCAGAGAGAAAGCGGATGAATTGGGGTGCGATCCGATGGTGCGTGTCGGTGCGCAGGGAGCAGCAGGAATTGATATGAAATATGTTCTTGTGGCTCCCATCTTATCCATACCCAAGGTCCTGGCCAAAGAAGGTCTCAAGATAGAGGACATAGACATTCATGAGATCAACGAGGCCTTCAGTACCTCCTCTGTGGCAATCAACAGGGAGTTGAAGATAGATCCCGAAAAGGTGAATGTCAACGGAGGGGCCGTGGCACTTGGTCATCCTATTGGAGCGAGCGGTGCGCGTGTTCTGACAACACTCATATATGGAATGAAAAACAGGGGGCTCAATGTAGGGCAGGCCTCCCTTTGTCTGGGCGGTGGCGAGGCAGTGACGCTCATAA
>CAZIXY010000091.1:2297-11537 GCA_964543315.1 uncultured Desulfobacteraceae bacterium
AAAGCTTATTCAAGCATGTTGTCGCTTGCGGTGAGGCAGTGACGCTCATAATTCACAACGAGTAGATGGGAAGTATGCCTGCGGTCTGTTATAAAAAACTTTGTGGCTCTGAAGTAATAGAGCCAAATAATAGAGTTTTAGTCTATTTTAGATGATTTTTGATAATTAAAATAAAGGAGAGAAGATCATGCGAGATGTAGTTATTGTATCTGGTGCGAGGACGCCTGTAGGTTCGTTCGGTGGATCTTTGAAGACGACACCCGTTGTTCAACTTGGCGCTTTGGTGTTAAAAGAAACCCTGAAAAAGGTAAATCTGAGACCTGTTGCAACCGATTCCTTAAAGCAATTTGAACCGGATGCCCTCAAAGATACGGGGATGATAGAACTTGAAAAAGAGGGTTACGACTATGATGATTCCTTTCAACCGGTTCAGATCGATGAAGTGATTATGGGAAACGTTGTTGGGGCTGGCCAGGGACAGAATGTCGGCCGACAGTCCATGATCAGGGCAGGGATATCTAAGGAGACGGGTGGTTTTACAGTCAATAAAGTGTGTGCTTCGGGCATGAAGGCTGTGGCCCTTGGTGCACAGGCGATTCGTTTTGAAGAAGCGGAAGTGATCCTTGCCGGTGGAATGGAAAACATGAGCCTGATTCCCTACGCTATTCCGGCAGCCCGTTGGGGTGCGCGTATGAATAATTCGGACATGGTTGATCTTATGATTATGGACGGTCTGTTTGAAATCTTTTATGGATATCACATGGGGCTTACCGCAGAAAACATCGCGGAAAAATACGGAATATCAAGAGAGGAGCAGGATGAACTTGGTGCCCTTAGCCACCAGCGTGCCAGAAAGGCGATCGCAGACGGGATATTCAAGGATGAAATTGTTCCTGTCAGCATCCCTCAAAGAAAGGGAGATCCTGTGGTTTTCGATACTGATGAGAGACCAATGGATACCAGTGTAGAAAAAATGGCCAGACTGAGGCCTGCGTTCAAAAAAGATGGTACGGTAACTGCTGGAAACGCTTCAGGTATTAATGACGCCGCGGCCGCGGTGCTCCTTCTGTCCATCGATAAGGCCAAGGAACTCGGTCTCAAACCCCTTGTCAAAATCAAGGCGACTACGTCCGCCGCTATAGATCCGGCCTATATGGGCCTTGGCCCGATTCCCGCGGTGCGAAAGATCTTGAACAAGACAGGTCTCTCAATAGAAGACTTTGGAACCGTTGAATTGAATGAGGCTTTCGCTTCACAGGCTATTGCCTGCGTAAGAGAGCTGAAATGCGATATAGAAAAAACAAACATTCTTGGAAGCGGTATCTCAATCGGTCACCCTATCGGGTGTACGGGTGCCCGAATTATTCTGACACTTATGGGACTGATGCTCAGGGGGGGGCACGATCTTGGGCTGGCCTCACTCTGCATCGGCGGTGGACAAGGCATGGCAACGGTACTCGAAAAAGCCTGATAACCGACGATTGAAAATTGAAGGTCATGAAACGAAAATCGACAATCGAAAAAGGTCAATCAAAAGGAGGAGTCATCATGGCTTACAAAAACATTATTTTTGAAACGGAAGGAGCTGTGGCGGTTATCAAGATCAACCGGCCAAAGGCTTTGAACGCGATCAGTATGGATGTGGTCAAGGAAATGAACCAGGCCCTTGATGAAGTGGAAGGTAAACAGTCAATAAGGGTGCTCATTCTGACCGGAGAAGGAGACAAAGCATTCGTGGCTGGCGCCGATATCTCCGCAATGGTCAATTTTGATACACTTCAATTGAGGGAGTTTTCCAGTTCCCTTCACAGTCTGGGTTTTCGCATGGAGGCGCTGCCTATCCCGGTTATCGCCTGTGTTAACGGGTTTGCCTTGGGAGGAGGGACCGAGATGGCCATAGCGTCTGATTTTATTTATGCGTCCGAGAATGCAAAATTCGGCCAACCGGAAATCAATCTCGGGATTATTCCCGGATTCGGGGGCACGCAACGACTCCCCCGTCTGGTTGGAAAGGCCATGGCAAAGGAACTCTGCATGACGGGAGCAATGATCAGTGCACAGGAGGCTAAAGAGATCGGTCTTGTGAACAAGGTGTTTCCTCCGGACAAATTGTGGGAAGAGACCATGAATACCGCAAAAGTCCTCGCATCTAAAGGCAGGTTTTCGCTCATGGCCGTCAAGAGGTGTGTTGACAGGGGATACAATCTTGATTTGCGTTCCGCATGCGCCATGGAATCCGACCAGTTTGGTTTGTGCATGGCAAGCCCGGATGCCAAAGAAGGTATGTCGGCGTTTTTAGATAAAAGGAAACCGGAATTTAAAGGGGAGATGAGTTAAAAATGGATTTTGCTTTGACTGAAGAACAACAGATGGTTAGGGACATGGCCAGAAAGTTTGCGGAGACGGAGATCAAACCAAAGGCTTCAGAACTTGATGAAAAGCACGAACATCCTGCCGATATTGTAAAACAGTTGGGAGAATTGAAGATGATGGGAATTGCTGTGCCGGAAGAATACGGGGGTGGAGGGATGGACTATGTGAGCTATGTTCTCGCCCTTGTTGAAGTCTCTAAGGCATGTGCGTCTACAGGTGTCATCATGTCAGTAAATAATTCCCTTTACTGTTTCCCTGTTCAAGAATACGGCACCGAGGAGCAGAAGAAAAAATATCTCTATCCATGTGCCGCCGGCGAAGTAATCGGATGTTATGGCCTTACAGAGGCAAACGCGGGATCGGACCCGGCAGGGATGCGTACCACGGCTGTGAGGGACGGAGACGAATGGATTATTAATGGTGAAAAAAAATTCATCACAAACGGCAATGTTTCAACCTATAGTGTTATTGCCGCGGTCACTGAAAAGGGAAAAGGATACAAGGGAATCAGTTCCTTTGTATTGAACCTTGAGGATACACCCGGCTTCACAGTGAGCCGTGTGGAGGACAAATTAGGCATACTTGCCTCCGGTACGGCTGAGATGCTTTTCGAGAACGCGAGACTGCCCGCAGATGCCCTTCTTGGAAACGAGGGTGAGGGCTTTAGGCAGATGCTCACCACCCTTGATGGTGGAAGGATCGGCATAGCATCACAGGCTATCGGAATTGGAAGGGCCGTGTTGGAAGAAGCCCTGGAATATGCCAAGACCAGAGAGCAATTTGGGAAATCTATAAGCCGGTTTCAGGGCATCCAGTGGAAGCTGGCGGACATGGCCACGGAGTTGGATGCCGCCGAACTGCTTACGCTCAGAGCCGCGTGGTTGGAAGACCATGAAAAACCTTACGAGAAGGAAGCCGCAATGGCCAAGATGTATGCCTCAGATGTGACTATGAAGGCCTCAATAGAGGGGATTCAGGTCCTCGGCGGATACGGTTATTGCAAGGAATATCCTATGGAAAGGCATATGCGGGATGCAAAAATATGCCAGATCTATGAGGGAACAAATGAAATTATGCGCATGGTCATAGCAAATAATCTTTTCAAAGGGCGATAACCTGGAATTCACACAATAGACCATGGCTTTGATGAGTCCTCGAAAAGTGCTACAATTAAGGATATTCTAAAAAGCGAAAAATGAGAAGTGTTTAGGATCATGACCACGCCCAGAGGACGTGCTTGCAAAGATGCAATGAAGGAAATCGGAAGGAGAATTTTAAAGGAGGTGCTCCATGTCTTCGATTTTTGACCGAAAGGTATTTGACGAAATTGAGGAAGCACAAACAAAATGGAACGAAGAGTTAGACAGAATTTTCTCCTCAAAACCAGAGCGACTTAAGCGGTTCTCCACGGTTTCCGACCGAGAAATAAAAAGGATTTATACGCCCAAGGACGTCGGAAGCCAGGATTTTATGAATGACCTTGGCTTTCCGGGCCAATATCCCTTTACCAGGGGTGTTCAACCTTCCATGTACAGGGGGCGTCTCTGGACAATGCGAATGTTCGCGGGTCTGGGAAGCGCAACAGATACCAACAGAAGATTTCATCTTCTCGTTAAAGAGGGCCAAACCGGATTGTCAACCGCATTTGATATGCCCACATTGATGGGCTATGACACAGATTCACCGAAAGCGAGGGGAGAATGCGGAAAGTGTGGGGTGGCTATTGATAACCTGAAGGACATGGAGGACCTGTTTGATGGACTTCCCATCGACAAAATCACGACCTCTATGACCATTAACCCGCCGGCCTCTGTTATCTGGGCGATGTATATAGCAATGGCGGAAAAAAGGGGAATAGACAGAAGGGTTATTGGAGGCACCATCCAGAACGACATGCTTAAAGAGTTTATTGCGCAGAAGACTTTCATGTGTCCGCCCAAACCTTCGGTTCGCGTTATTACCGACACTGTTGAATTTGGAACCAATAACGTGCCTCGATGGAACACGATTAGTATAAGCGGCTATCATATACGGGAAGCCGGTTCGACAGCCGTTCAGGAGCTTGCCTTTACGATAGCGGACGGTATCGCCTATACACAGGAGGCTATCGACAGGGGACTTGATGTTGACGATTTTGCTCCAAGATTCTCTTTCTTTTTTAATTCACACCTTGATTTTTTTGAAGAAATTGCCAAGTTCCGGGCTGCACGAAGGATGTGGGCGAGAATAATGAAGGAGAGGTTCAAGGCAAAGGATCCAAGATCCTGGTGGTTACGGTTTCACACACAGACCGCAGGGTGCTCCCTCACCGCGCAACAGCCATACAACAATGTCATCAGAACAGCACTCCAGGCATTGGCGGCAGTTATGGGAGGGACCCAGTCACTTCATACAAATTCACTGGATGAGGTACTGGCGATACCAACTGAAGAAGCAGCGACGATCGCGTTAAGAACCCAGCAGATTATCGCCGAAGAATCAGGGGTAGCGAATACCATTGATCCTCTTGGGGGCTCGTATTTTGTGGAGTCCTTGACAAATCAGATGGAAGAAGAGGCTTTTGATATTATTAATAAGATTGATGACATGGGCGGTATGTTAACCGCAATTGAGAAAAACTATCCCCAGCAGGAGATTGCTGATTCGGCATATCATTACCAGCGGCAGGTCGATCAAAAGGAAAAGACGGTTGTTGGAGTCAATAAATACGCCACGGATGAGGAAATTCCGGTTGACATGCTGGAAATTGATGAAGAGCTTGAAAAACTTCAGATAGAAAAGAACAATCGCGTTAAGAGTGAGCGTGACGCAACAAGTGTAAAGGAGTGTCTCGAAAAAGTAGGTGAAGCCTGTGTGGGCACTCAAAACGTAATGGAACCACTCATAGAGGCCGTTAAGGCCTATGCCACACTGCAGGAAATATGCGATGTCTTTCGCGCTGTTTTTGGAGAGTACAGGGATCCGGGAATCTATTAAACTTGCGATTTTCGATTGACAGTTAACTATTGAAAGAAATCCTTGACGTTTCAATAGCCAACTGTCAACAGTCAATCCGCATTAGGGGAGGCTATGGGAAAGAAAAGACATATAAGGGTTATGGTGGCAAAACCGGGCCTTGACGGACACGATCGGGGTGCAAGAATTATTGCCAGGGCATATCGAGACGCGGGCTTTGAGGTTGTTTATTCAGGGCTTCATCAGACTCCGGAAGAGATTGTGGAGGCGGCCATACAGGAAGACGTTGACATGATCGGCCTTTCCAGCTTGGCGGGTGCACACAATTACCTGTTTCCGAGAACCATTGAGCTTTTGCGTGAAAAGGGAGCGGATGATATAGTGGTTTGTGGTGGAGGTATTATACCCGATGAAGATATCCTGAAATTGAAAGAAGAGGGAATCAAAGAAATTTTCACCCCTGGAACTTCATTGGATGACATAGTTAGTTGGGTAAAAGCTAACGTAAAGACGAGGTAAGATGAGATTATTATGGATAGCGTAGCAGAGAAGGTGATTGCTGGCGATATCAGGGCCGTTGCGCGGCTTATCCGCGATATAGATGATGGTATGCCCGAGGTGAGAGAGACTCTTAAAGAACTCTACCCTTCGACCGGACATGCGTATGTGCTCGGTATTACCGGGGCCCCCGGAGTAGGAAAAAGCACGCTCGTTGACCAGATGGTCAATCACATGAGGAAAAACAATAAGACCGTAGGCGTCCTTGCGGTTGATCCTACAAGCCCTTTTTCGGGAGGAGCTATCCTGGGTGATAGAGTCAGAATGCAGCGTCACAGTATGGATGAAGGTGTTTTTATTCGTTCCATGGCGACACGCGGGCATTTTGGAGGTCTTACCCAGTCCACCCGAAGCGCTATTGATGTGCTGGATGCCATGGGCAAGGACTATATTATAGTTGAAACGGTAGGTGTCGGTCAGGATGAAGTTGATGTTGTCAAAAGCGCACATACTACTGTTATTGTCGTTATTCCGGGAATGGGGGACGATATTCAGGCAATTAAGGCGGGGATTCTCGAGACCGGTGACATATTCATAATCAACAAGGCGGACAGGGAAGGAGCGGACAAGACCATGAGCGACCTCAGATTAATGATAGATATGGATAAGAAAAAATACGAGGGCGGCAAATGGAAACCTCCCATACTCAAAGCACAGGCGGTCTTTGACAAGGGCGTGACTGAGATCCTGGAAGAAATCGAAAGACATCGGCAGTATCTCTTAAAAACTTCGGGGGACCTGCAGTTCAGGAGAAAGAAGAACAGGGTGCAAGAAGAATTGATAGATATGTTAAAAAAACGACTTATTGAAGAAGTGCTGGAGAATCTCACTGAAACAGGTCAGTTTGACCAAGCTGTTGATTCTATTGTGCAGGGAAAGATTGATCCGTATTCGGCCTGCGACGACCTTGTGCTTCCTGCGATAGAATTTCTTACAGGAGACTCCGGGAAAGGTTAGTGGTTTTTTCAGATTGAAACCTGTTTCCATATCAAACATCTTATGGTGGATAAGGCAGGTTATTCTTGTAATGGTTAGCTTGTTCTTTTTCCTTTTTGGAATTCACCTTTTAATCGCTGCTTATAAGCTGAAAGATCCTGCCTGGTTTGTAATGACTTTTTTTGCCTCCAATTTTATCATCCTAATCAGTGCTACTATCCTGATTGTTTTTGTCTATCGCATGGTAAAATCCTATTTTAATGTAAAAGATGATGGTATCGAAAATTGAATGAGTTGGTAATTTTCAAGGTTTTTCCTGAATGATGAGAATGCATCCTTTTAGAGATATTAGGCATCGTAAAGAAAATTTATTAAAAGGGTTGGATGATTATATTATCTTTAAAAACAGTCAATTAATTACAATAAATTAAGTTAAACATTAACTTAAAAATAAAGGAGGGATAACAATGGCTAGTCGTAGAAAGCCTCAGCCGATTGGGAAAAAGCTGATGGGCCTGAGAAAAAAGAAAAAGTTAACCCTCAAAAATCTGGGCAATGAAACAGGGCTGGCAACGAAGTACCTCTCTCAAGTGGAAAAGGGAGAGGTGACTCCGCCGGTCTCAGTCCTTCTCCAGCTTTCGAGGGCACTTGAAATTGACTCCAGCATACTCCTGAGGGAGGAAAAAGAGCGTGTCAAGAAAAAGAAGTCGGACGACTATCAGAAGAGAACCGAGGCCTATACATACGAAACCTTGACGCCTGAGGCAAGACACAAACACCTCAAGGCCTTCAAGGTCTTTATTGATCCAAAATCAGACCATAAAGGTGTCAGCTATCAGCATCTGGGCGAGGAGTTTCAATATGTGCTCAAAGGAAAAATAGAGGTGATGGTCGGGGAAAACAAGAATATCCTCGGACCCGGAGACTGCCTGCATTTCAATTCATCCATTTCCCATAAACTGCGGAATATAAGTTCGGAAAAGGCTGAGTTGCTTGTGGTGTTGTATACACCTTAAATATGCGAGCTTATAGTTAAGGGTGATAACGTGAACTGAGAAAGAGATATCGCAATGGCCTATCAATTGACCGAAGAACAACAGATGATCCAGGCAATGGTCAGAGAGTTTGCAAGAGAGGTACTTCTGCCCACAGCCGCTCAGAGGGATATAACAGGGGATTTTCCCGCGGATAACCTCAAAAAAATGGGTGACCTGGGACTTATGGGCATGACTGTGCCGCCCGAATATAACGGTGCAGGTGCTGATACTGTCAGCTACTCGGTGGCCCTCCAGGAGATAGGATATGCATGCGCCGCCACCGCAGTCATCATGTCAGTTCACAACTCGGTAGCCTGCGGACCTGTTTTCCTTTTCGGATCGGATTATTTAAAAGAGACCTATTTGAAGCCGTTGGCTTCAGGAGAAAAAATTGGATCTTTTGCGCTTACGGAACCTGGAGCCGGCTCTGATCCTGCAGGCCAGAAGACAAAAGCGGTAAAAGACGGGCACAGCTATATCATAAACGGTACAAAGATGTTTATCACAACAGGTAAGAATTCGGATCTCACGGTGGTGACCGCTTATACGGACAGGTCAAAAAAGCATCATGGTATAAGTGCCTTTGTTGTTGAAAAAGGGACCCCCGGATTTTATGTGGGTAAAGAGGAAGAAAAAATGGGCCTCAGGGGTTCCGATACTGTTGAATTGATTTTCGAGGATTGCCGTGTGCCGGAAGAAAACCTGCTTGGAAAAGAAGGGGACGGTTTTGTTATTGCCATGGCCTCGCTGGATGGAGGGCGCATAGGTATCGCCTCACAGTCTGTGGGCCTAGGCCAGGCTTGCCTCGACGCGGCAGTAAGCTATGCAAAGGAAAGAGTTCAGTTTAATAAGCCGATTTCTCAGTTTCAGGGCATTCGATGGATGATAGCGGATATGGCCACACAGATAGAGGCGGCAAGGCTCTTGACCTTCAACGCCGCCGCAATGAGAGACCGGCAAGAAAATTTTTCTGCGGCCGCTTCTATGGCTAAGGTTTTCGCCTCTGAGATGGCCAACAAGGTAGCCTACCAGGCGCTACAAATTCATGGAGGTTATGGATATATCAAGGAGTATCCGGTTGAGAGGTTTTACAGGGACGCAAGGGTCTTGACAATCTACGAAGGGACTTCAGAAATTCAGAGAATAGTTGTCGCAAAACATGTCATTGGGAAATAATTACCGCAAGGTCCGTGACTAAAGGACGGCTTCTTAATTTCCTCCTAAACATCCTCTCTTTTGAGTGATTTTTCAAGGGTACTAATAACTTGCGGGATTACCACACTAAACAGACGCCCGATTTGGGTTTTTCCGCGGTCAACCAGCATTCCACACTGACATTCGAAAAACGGAATAACGATGATCATCTTTCCGTCATCAAGAT
>CAZIXY010000092.1:0-11533 GCA_964543315.1 uncultured Desulfobacteraceae bacterium
GGAAGGGCTTCCCCTCCCCCGCCATTTGAAGTGAATTCAAATGGTTCCACCCTCACCCTCCCGCTTTGCGGGATTGACGGACTTTTTACGAGTCCGTCAATATTGTTACAGGTTGATATAAATAAGAACGCAATAATTGTAATGATTTGAACAGAAGTCAAGGCAAAAAAGAGGTGACTTTTTAGCCGCTCCCCAAAGGACACCAGGTTACCCGGTATCACTTTGAAACCGGAGAAATAGGAAAGGAGAGGGATTCAATTCAGAATTTCTTGATCCAGCTTTTTGCTGAGCGATGCGATCTCGGGTGAAACTTTTGGTTTGGTAAGAATGACGACCAGGTCAAAGTCTTGATTTTTTTTCTGACCGTCTTCTGAATAGGTTACCTTGAGAGGGTCTTCCTTTTGTCCCTTTTCCACAGACTCCGGGAGCCCGTCTACAATTTTCAAGCCCGAAATATTGTTCGCCTCTGCAAGGAATTTTTCTTTAAAGGCCTCACAGAGGGGTGAGATCAAGACAATCTCAAGGTTTTCTGTTTTGTCAATAGCAAGGATGGATTCGTTAACACCCAGTACCACTGAAGACATGAGGTGAGATTCGTCTTCATCCGTGTTGCCCTGCAAAAACGCAATTCGTGTGGCAATTTCACCGTCCAGAGGCGACACCACCAGTCCGTCGGTAGGACCTGTCGGGGAAAGCATCCGCTCAAATTGCAGGTCAGTGATAACGTCAGCGTAACTGCCGTATCCCAGTTTGGAGTTAAAGGGTTGAAAGCTGTTGTCCTGTCCTTTTGTAAGAACGATTTCTTCAAAGTCCAGCTCCAAATCCTCGTCAGGGATATCAAAATTAATGGCCTCGGGTTTACACTCGGCCCAGCAGAGGGCACAGCCCAGGCAACGTCGGCAACTAAGGCAGCGCTTGGCCTCGGAAACCGCAACTTCTTCAGGAAAACCGGTCTCTACCTCTACGAAATTTCCCCTTCTATCATCAACGGTAATTTCGGGCATCTCTGCCCTGTCGGACGGAACATCGTCGAATGGGATTATATAGCGTTTTTCTTTTTCGTATATCATTTACTTACTCCTCAGGTAGTCGTGAATTCCTGTGGCAGCCCTTTTCCCTGCCGCAACGGCTCGGATTGCGATATCAGGACCGGTCACCACATCGCCTCCGGCATACACGCCGGGGACATTCGTAGCGCCCGTCTCTTCGTCTATTTCAAATGTATTCCAGCGGTTGATTTCAAACTCATGTTCTTCGCCGAGAAATGTCAAATCAGTGCCCTGGCTGATTGCGGGCACTATGGTCTCAGCGTCAATAGTGTATTCGCTTCCTTCTATGGGAACCGGACGTCGGCGGCCCGAGGCATCCGGCTCACCCAACTCCATCTTGATGCATTTCATACCGCAGACCCTGCCGTTCTTACCCAAGATTTCCACGGGAGCTGCAAGGTACTGAATAATGACCCCTTCGTGTTCGGCCGCGTCAATTTCCCATGAGTTTGCAGGCATTTCCTTTTTTGTCCTGCGGTAAAGGATATAGACCTCATCGAATCCCATTCGCCAGCCCACTCGGGCCGAATCAATGGCCGCGTTTCCTCCACCGATAACAATAAGTTTGCCTTTTGCCTCCATGGGATTTCCAAGGGCCTGATCACGGAGGAATGTTACGCAATCAACAATGCCTTTCCCCTGGTATTCATCTTCTCCCGGAGCCCTCAGCTTGAGCCCGCGATGGCAGCCCGCGCCTATGAACACGGCATCGTAATCATTTCTTAAATCTTCAAATGAAACATCTTTTCCAACTCGTGTGTTGTACTGGATATCGATGCCCATATTGGCAATAAGATCCACCTCACGCTGGAGGAGCTTTTTGGGCAGTCTGTATTCGGGGATACCAACCCAAAGGTAGCCTCCGGGCACGGGCAGGGCCTCGAAAATCTTGATGTGTTCATATCCCATCCTTGCCAGGTCGTATGCACAGGTCAAACCGGCAGGCCCCGCCCCAATGATGGCAATCTTTTCAGGTAATTTTTTCTCAGGGGTCTCGTAAACGGGTTCAATTTCCTCGTTTATCTCCACATCAGCTACGAATCTCTTGAGGAAGCAGATGCTGATGGGTTCATCCAGATATTGGCGATTGCAGGCGGTTTCGCAGGGATGAGGACAGACCCTCCCTATACTCCCGGGAAGGGGAAGCCTGTCCCTGATAGTGGCCAAAGATTCGAGGTATTTTCCATCCGCGATCAGTCCCACGTAAGACCTAATATCCAAATTAACGGGGCATGTCCGCTGGCAGATCGGCATATCTTCTTTAAATACGTTGTATTCTCCTGTTTCCGGATTGAAATAATCCACTGCCGTGCGAAAACCGAAACCTTCGTCAAAGTCGTTAAACATGTTCACCGGACAGACTTTAATGCATGCCTTGCAGTCATTGCATTTGGTGTTATCAACCCGAAGACTCCTCTTAAGGATCTTTGTGTGCACTGTCCCGTTTTCCCGGGTAACTTTTTTAAGATCACTGTACGTCAGGATATCAATATCTGAGTGATTGCGCACCTTATCCATTTCAGGGTTTACAAAGGCCTCCTCCGGCTTGATAAGCCTGTCTCTCGGGATCCTTTCCGCTCCCAGGGTGGGAAATTTCTCAACAATGGTTACCTTCGCTCCCTCATCGGCCTTTTCAAGAGCGGCATGGACGCTTTCGGGGCCTCCCCCCACAATCAATACTTTTTTGTCTTCCACTATATTACACCTCTTGTGGCACTAATTGGAATATCGGCGTTCGCCCGGAAATCTCTTCCAGTTTGATAATGCCTTTTCGTTTAAGGGCTGTTATATTCCGGAAGACCCTTTCCGAAGGAATGGATAGGGCCTCTGCCAGGTCTTTCACTGATTGAGAACCTTCTTTCAGTTTGGCAAGGATTTCCTGAACTTCGGTCTCTTCAACAATGATCATATCAACAGCACGATTAAATTCGTGCTCCGTGAAAATTTCACCATACATATTGCCCGTTTCAAGAAAGGGCGTCCTCTTTCCGATGACCCAACGGATTTTTTCTCCTCCAAGTACGGCCTCCGCTGTCTCCATTTTTTTGAAAATTTCCGGGGCCTTCACACGATCGGCTTCTCCTCCGATAGGGCCTAATGCACGGATTGTTTCACTGAATTTACTAACTATTTCGGCAAACAGGGCTCCTTCACCGGATGAGCATTGTTGGAAAGACAGACGCTCTTCATTGACGCCCAGGTGTTTTATCAACCTGCGGGCCATATCCAATTTTGCCTTTGCCTGGTAATTCCCGCTGATGTAATTGCATTCGCCAAAGTGGCATCCCACAACCAGGAGACCATCGAGTCCCTTTTTGAAGGCCTCTGCAACGATGACGGGATCAACCCTGCCTGTGCACATTATTCGAATAATCTTTATATCCGGGGTATACTGTAGTCTGGAAACTCCAGCTAAATCGGCGGCAGCGTACCCTCACCATGTACAACAGAATGTCAAAATTTTGGGAATAAATTCGGCCAATTCAAAACCCCCTTTTCAATTGACTATTGACTATTGACTATTGACGATTGACGATTGACGATTGAATATTGATCCTTTCCCATCTAATGTATTTATCAAATACAGTGAATACTCGCAAAATACGATTAGCTCGATCTTATTGAGAACTTACATCAAATCTGAAAAAAAAGGGTGAAGCGATTCCACAAATCTTCAATATTCAATAGTAAATCATCAATCCAAAAATGCCTCAACCTGGGCCTCAATCTGATCATCCGTAAAGGAATTGATGCTCAAGGCATGCTGATAACAGGTGGCCGCACAAACGCCGCACCCCTTGCAGGCCACGTCAATGACATGGACTTTTCTTCCCTTTTCCGTATTCTGGATCTCAAGGGCGCCGTATGGACAGAGTGCCACGCAGAGACCGCAGCCTCGGCAGGCGTCTTCATCCGCCAGAACTGAAATGACAGGCTCTACCGCAACAGAACCCTTTGAAAGGGGTATGGATGCCCTGGAAGCAGCGCCAAGCCCCTGTGCTACGGCTTCACGAATATTGGCCGGAAAGCGGGCGCTACCACAAAGGAATATCCCTGATGTGGCAAAGTCAAGGGGTTTCAGCTTGACATGCCCTTCCATGAAAAATCCGTTTTCATCCACAGGAACGCGTAGCAACCTGGATGTGACTTCTGCATCCTCATTTGAGATCACGGGAGTGGAGAGGACCACGAGATCGGCAGGCAGGTGAATATCCCTGCCCAGCAGGGCATGATGCACCCTGACATTATCGGATTCTACCTCTGGAGGGTTGGAAGGATCGTAATTGATGTATCTTATCCCTTTTGCCTTGGAATCCCGGAACATCTCCTCGTTTTCCACGCCGTACATCTGCATATCCCGGTAAAGGACGGATACCTTTGCGTTCGGGTTTTGTTCCTTTATCAGTATGGCGTTTTTGACCGCGGTCTGGCAGCAGATCCTGGAACAATAGGCCCTCTCTTCATTGCGGCATCCCACACACTGGATCATGACAATATTCTTGAGGCCCGGTTCCAGCCCTTCCTTGAGAATCTTTTCCATCTCAAGCTGGGTGATGACATGCTTTCCATCATAGCCGTAGAGACCCTCGGGAACAAAGGAACGGGCACCGGTGGCCACAACAATCACACCAATATCTATTTTCTTGATTCCCGATTCCGTTTCGATATCCACTTTGTATTTTCCGATGAACCCCTGGACTTCGGTGACCGTTGCCTTCGTAAAAACGGTGATCTTAGATTGCTCGGTCACGGCCTGGATTTTTTCCTCGGCCAGGGCGCCTGCCTCCATCATGGTGGGTCCCACCTTGTTCAGTAAATTCAGCATACCCCCGAGGGATTCTCCCTTTTCAACGAGGACCACTTCATATCCGCGATTGGCAAATGCAAGCGCAGCGGTCATTCCGGCCATACCCCCCCCTATGACCAGGGCCCGGGTCTTCACTTCGGAAGTGATGGTTTCCTGGGGTTCCAGGAGGGCCGCCTTTGCTACTCCCATACGGATGAGGTCTTTGGCCTTGGCGGTTCCGTATTCCTTTTCCTTCATGTGCACCCAGGAGCATTGGTCACGTATATTGACCATCTCAAAGAGATAGGGGTTCAATCCAACTTCACCACAAGAACTCCTAAAAAGCGGTTCGTGGGTCCTGGGTGTGCACGAAGCAACCACCACCCGGTTGAGATTTTGCTCCTTTATTCCCTTTTTTATCTCGTTAATGCCACCCTCGGAACAGGTATAGAGATTCCTCTGTACGAATGCCACATGGGGCAGGGTTTGTGCATAATCCGCGATGTCTTGGGTATCAAGGTACCCGGCGATATTGGAACCGCAATCGCAGACAAAAACCCCGATCCTGATATCTTCCTTTTTCTCAGGCAACGGCTTTCTCCTTTTCATTTCCCGGTATGAACGCTATTTCAGCGGCTCGTTCTGCGGCGCTGGACGCCTGGGCCACGGACTCGGGCACGTCCATGGGGGATTCCGCGCACCCGCATACAAAAATACCGGGTGTCGTCGTGTCCACAGGTGAAAGAGAGCTGGTCTTTATGAAGTTATAGTCGTCCAGTTCGACGCCAACAGTCTTTGCCAGTTCGGCGATCCCCTTTATGGGCGCGCAGGCGGTAGCTAAAATGACCAGATCGAATTCCTGGCTTTTGACCTTTCTCTCCCGGGTGTCCTCATAGGTTACTATGGGATTGTTATCGGGGCCTTCCGTGATTTCAGCGACCCGTCCCCGCACATAGGTAATATTTGAATTATTACCTCCCCGTATCTTGTATTCCTCAAACCCCTTGCCGACCGCCCGTATATCCATGCCGAATATGCTGGATGTGGTCTCCGGTTCGTGTTCGTGGGCGATCATGGCCTCCTTGATTGAGTGCATGCAGCAATAGCCGGAACAGAAGGGGTAGAAACGGAAATCCCTTGAGCCTACGCATTGTATAAAGGCCAGCCTTTTGGCAACGCTGAAACCTTCGGCCTTCTTTTTGAGAGCGTCAAGGGGCTCTGAAATCACCAGATGCGCGGCATATTTGTCGCCCCATTTCCGGCGATCTTCATCATCCTTATACGTGCCGGCCTGGAACTTCTCATAGAATTCAGCAGAAGATTGGCCGAATTTTTCCTCGAATTTGTTCAGGGCCTTCCGGGATTTTTTCGCCTTTTTTTCGAGAGCTGCGATCTCGGCCTCTACAGCTCGGTCGGATGGGCGGTCCAGATGTCCACCTGTAGGACCGCTGGCGCTCAGGAGCCTCTCAAATTCTATTGCCGTGACCACATTCGCGATTTCCCGGTACCTGTATTCCGGGATCACCGAGGGATCAAAGACATCGTACCCGGCGGCAATTATGACGGCCCCAACATCCAGTTCAAGGAACCGGTCTTCCTGCTCAAAGTTGATTGCCTCGGCCTGACAGGTCCTGGCGCAGATGCCGCATTTTTTCCCGTTCAATTGTCGGCAATGATCGGCGTCAATCGTATGGGTTGAGGGTATGCCCTGGGCAAAGTAGGCGTATATGGCCCTGCGTTCTCCCAGCCCCTCATTAAAGGCGTCCGGTACCACGGTCGGGCATTTTTCGGCACAGGCCCCGCAACCCGTGCACCTGTCTTCCTCCACGTAGCGGGCCTTTCTTCGAACCGTGACCTTGAAGTCCCCCGCCCGGCCTTCCACCTTATCTACTTCGCTGTAAGCCAGAAGCTCTATATTGGGATGTCGACCGACATCCAGCATCTTCGGCGAGAGAATTCAGATGGCACAGTCATTGGTCGGGAAAGTCTTGTCCAACTGGGCCATCTTGCCGCCGATGCTGGGCAGTTTTTCCACCAAGTGGACCTTTAGTCCCATATCTGCGAGGTCAAGGGATGCCTGCATGCCTGCAATGCCTCCCCCGATAACAAGCACATCTTTACCCACGGTTGATTTCCTCCCTGACAAAATCGCTTCGCGATTTTATGAAACGCGGCTTTGCCGCTTTAAATTTTAGACACTATATCTTTAAACGATCTGCCACAATGTCATAAAGGTCGTTGATCTCTATTTCAAGGTCAAAGGCGGCCTTGGCACAACGGAAATGGATCTGGCATTTGGGACAGGCCGTTACCAGTGTCCCCGCGCCGGTGCTACCCGCCTCGGACAGTCTTTCCACCTGGATTTCTTTTGAACAACTGGAGCAATTCATCCACCCGCTCGTCCCGCAGCAGACACCGTTTTCCCTGGAACGCGGCATTTCCCTCAGTTCAACTCCCGGCATAGACTCCAGGAGCTTGCGAGGCGCATCATAGACCCCGGCCAAGCGACCCAATCTGCACGGATCATGATAGGTGACCACTTCATCTTTTTCTTCAAATTCAATGGAGCCGTCTTTCAGTTTGTCCGCCAGAAAATCCAGGATGTGTACTGGTTCGAATCCCAGGTCACCGAAGTACTTGGGATAGGTGTTCTTGAATGTATAGAATCCCTCCGGGCAACTGAAGACAACCTTTTTGGCACCGGAGGCACGTATGAGTTCCAGGTTTGATTCGGCCAATTTTTTGAATTTTTCTTCGTTACCGTTCCACAAGGCATCATGACCGCAGCATTTTTCTTCATTGCTCACAACCGGCTTCACGCCACAAGCATTCATGATTTTAAGTACATTCTGCGCGCCTTTGATGGAACCGGCGTCTATATCCCTGAAAACTACGTCAAAATACGGGCGGCAGCCAACAAAGTAGAAGAGATCCCCCTTATCAACGGCTTGACCTTCCTCAACCCAGAAGTTGCGGTTTTGCATCTGTCCCGTGGTCTGGATGTCCGTTATGGTTTGGAGCATCCCGTTGTGGGCAGGTACCCCATCGAAGCCCTGAGCTCGTGCCTCGTCGCGCATCAGGCGGACAAATTCGGGGAAATCAATGCCTGCAGGACACCGTACACTGCACTGCGCGCAGGTGAGGCAGCTCCAGATGGTGTCATCAGAAAAATCTTCCAACTCATACAGGGAGCGCTCAATAATCTGCCTGGGTGAAAAGTCAGAGAATACCCTGGCGACGGGGCAACTTCCGGTACATACCCCGCAGTCAAGACAAAAATAGGTCTGTGTAACATCAATTAATTCAGCTATTGCGGTCATCTAAAAGCCTCTGGTTTTTCGGCCACCTAGGCCGCGTTTTTCAGGGAAGAAGGTCCAAGAGATCTGACCTGCTCGGTGAATTCCGTGGCCACTTCAGCAAAACGAGTGCCCTCCGCCGAAGAGATCCATTCCAGGCGAAGTCTTGCCGGATCAATACCGATTATCTTGACCAACTCCTGGGTCATGTTGAACATTTTTTCCGCCTTTACATTACCGTCCAGGTAATGGCAGTCGCCGATGTGTCACCCAGCAACCAGCACGCCGTCGGCACCCCTTTGAAATGCCTTGAGGATGAAGTTTGGATTGACACGGCCGGAACACATCACCCGGATAATCCGCATGTTGGGCGGATATTGGAAACGGCTGACGCCTGCCAGGTCAGCGGCCGAATAGGCGCACCAGTTGCAGGCAAAGGCCACGATTCTGGGTTTGAATTCTTTGGACATAAACTCCTCCGGAGTTGTTTAAGTTGTTGAGTCATTGAATGGTCGAATAAGTTTAAATTTTCTATCCTTCCAATGCGGCCTCAACCATTGTCAGCACTTCCTGATCATCAAAATGGAAGATGGATGCAGCGCCCGTGGGGCAGGCCACGGCACAGGATCCGCAGCCTTTGCACAGTGCCTCTTGAACGAATGCCACTGTTTTGTCCCCTTCACGCTCGACAAGAGAAACTGCACCGTAAGGGCAGGCATCCACACACTTGCCGCAGCCACGGCAGAGGATTTCATTGACATGGGAGACCACGCCTTCAACAGTAATGCTTTCTTTTGACAGCACGACGGAAGCCCTTGAAGCCGCCGCCTTGGCCTGGGAAACACTCTCTTCAATCGGCTTCGGGTAGTGTGCCATGCCGGCCAGAAAAATACCTTCCGTAGTGAAATCGACCGGCCTCAGTTTGGCATGGGCCTCCATGAAAAAACCGTCCTGGTTGAGAGACAGTTTGAACATCTGGGCAAGGGGCTCATTATCACGTGGAACGATAGCGGAAGCCAGTATTACGAGATCGGAATGGATTTGTATATCGCGGTCTAAGACATGATCCCTCACGGTTACGGTGATGGCATCCTTATCTTTTTCAAGGGCCGCTTTTTGTTCAAGATCATACCTGATAAAGATAACTCCCCGTTTCCTTGCCTCCTTGTAGAGCTCTTCCCTCTGGCCGTAAGTACGGATATCTCTATAGAGAACATAGATATCCATTTCCGGGTTCATCTCTTTCAATTTCAAGGCGGATTTCATGGTGTGGGTACAACAGACCTTGGAGCAATAGGGCCTGTCCGGTTCCCTCGATCCCACACACTGGATAAAGACGGCGGTTTTGGCTTCAGTAACCTTCTTGTCACTATCTTTTAGGGCTACATCCAGTTCCAGTTGGGTGAGAACTCTCTTGTCTTGACCGTACAGGTATTCATCGGGCTTGTATTCTTCGGCACCCACGGCCACTACCACGGCACCATGTTTCAGGGACACATCGGAGCCCTTTTGAGTAATCTTCGTTTCAAAATTCCCTACAAATCCCTCTGACTCCTTTATGGTCGATTCCGTGTAAACGTCTATCAATGGATGATTTTCTACGGTCTTGACCATTTCCTTGATTTGAGTCGGGATATCTTCTCCCCGCCAGGTATCAAGGAGGTTCAGGGCATTTCCCCCTAATTCTTGAGATTGCTCGATCAGGTAGGTGTGATAACCCTGATCAGCAATGCCGAGGGCGGCGGACATCCCTGTTATGCCGCCTCCTATGACAAGTGCCTTGTTATCAATCGAGATGGTCGGCTGTGGCAGGGGTCTTATCAGCTGAGCCCTTGCTGCCGCCATTCGCACCAGGTCTTTTGCCTTCTCCGTGGCATCTTCTTTTTCTTTGGAGTGGACCCATGAACACTGGTTTCTGATGTTAGCCATCTCGAACAGGTATTTATTCAGCCCTGCGTCCCTGAGGGTTTCCTGGAAGAGGGGCTCATGTGTCATTGGTGTGCAGGCCGCAACAACGACCCTGTTCAAGCCCTGGTTTTCAATAACCTCTTTCATTTTGTCCTGGGTGTCCTGAGAACAGGTAAAAAGGTTCTCTTCCACGTAGGTGACGCCGGGTAAGGACCGGGCGTATTCGGCAACTTTCGGCACATCAACAATACCCCCTATATTCGTGCCGCAATTGCATACAAATACACCTATGCGGGGGTCTTCAGAGCTGACGTCTTTTTCCTCAGGGTATGTTTTCTCCTTGACCATGGTTCCCCGGGCTGCAGCGAGGTCTGACTTGGCATCACAGGCGGAGGCGCTTGCCTCCATGACCGAAAAAGGGATATCTTTAGGCTCCTGAAAGGCACCGCACACATAGATCCCCTTGCGAGACGTCGCAACTGGGTTGAAGGCCCCGGTTTTAACAAAATGATCCTGGTCTAATTCAATGTCCAGGCGTTCCGCCATTTCAATAAGAGATTGGGGAGTTTCAAGGCCTACGGAGAGCACGACCATGTCAAATGTCTCTCTCTGCATAGTGCCCTTTTCATCTACGTATTGGATTGATAGATCATTGGTTTCGCGGTCTTCGTCGATGGAATGGATCCTGGAACGAATGAACCTGACACCCTGGTCTTGTTTGGCCCTCTCATAATATCTTTCAAAGTCTTTGCCATAGGTTCTCATATCCATGAAAAATATGGCTGTGTCCACGTCATGCTCTGCATGCTCCTTGGCTACGACTGCCTCCTTAATGGCATACATGCAGCAGACAGAGGAGCAATAGGAGTGATCGCACCTGTTGATATCCCGCGAACCAACGCACTGGAGAAAACCGATTTTTTTAGGCTCATTGTTGTCAGACGGCCTCGATAAATGTCCGTGATAAGGGCCGGTTGCGCTCAGGATGCGCTCGAACTCCATACTGGTCACAACATTCGGGTAAGATGCGTACTGGTAGGTATCGAACCGGCTGGGATCAAATGCCTCAAAACCGGTTGATAATATGACAGATCCCACATTGAGGATGAGCTTTTCTTCCTTTTCTTCAAAATTTATGGCACCCGTGGGACAAAATTTCTCGCAGGCACGGCATTTGCCTTTTTTAAAGTAAATACAGGCATCTTCGTTAATGGCATATTTCAGAGGAACGGCCTGGGCGTAGTCAACATAGATGGCCTTGCGCTTTATTAAGCTTTCATTATAGAGGTCATCGGTTTTCTTGGGGCATTTTTCAGAACAGGTCCCGCAGGCGATACACTTGTCCATGTCCACATAACGGGGATGTTTGAGAATCTCGACCTCAAAATTCCCGGTCTCCCCCTTTATTTCGGTCACCTCGGAGAGGGTTATAATCTCTATGTTCAGATGCCGGCCGACCTCGACCAGTTTGGGAGAGATAATTCACATGGCGC
>CAZIXY010000093.1:0-11532 GCA_964543315.1 uncultured Desulfobacteraceae bacterium
TTTTCTCAGATTGGCGGACATGAGTTTTTTGCAATCCACGCACCCGATATTCGCTGAACGGCAGTCCGCGTTGATATTTTTGACGGTTTCCGGGTCAGTATATATCTCGTGGAAGGAAAAGACATTACAGATATCGGGGTCGCCGGGGTCATTCTTCCTGGCACGTTGAGGATCAGTGATCATCTGCCCAATCTTTTTTTCAATTTCTTCATCAGTATCAGAAATATATATGGCGTTACCGTAACTCTTGCTCATCTTACGCCTGTCCATTCCGAGTATCTTCGCGGTAGGAGTGAGGATGACATCGGGAATTGGAAAAACCTCTCCATACAGATGGTTGAATCGTCGAGCTATTTCCCTGGTCAATTCAACATGAGGTGCCTGGTCTTCGCCGACAGGAACCCCGTTAGCCTTATACATCAGTATGTCAGCCGCCTGGAGAACCGGATATCCCAAAAAACCGTAAGTATAGACATTTCTTTGTGTCAGTTCCTGAAGCTGTTCCTTGTAGGTCGGGTTTCGCTCCAGCCAGGGCAGGGGGGTGATCATTGAAAAAATCAGGTGCAACTCCGAATGTTCTTTGATCTGAGATTGAATAAAAAATGTTGAAACCTCAGGGTCAAGTCCTACAGCAATCCAGTCGATCACGATGTCATACGTGGTTTCTCGGATAATTTCCGGGTGCTCATATTCGCTGGTCAGGGCATGCCAGTCCGCTATAAAATAAAAACATCTATATTCTTCCTGAAGTTTTTTCCAGTTCAGAAGGGCACCATGCAAATGTCCGAGATGTATCCTTCCTGTAGGCCTCATTCCACTGAGGATTCTTTTCCTTCCCATATGTTGCCACCCCTCTTATCATTATAAGCTTTTTGATATTTATCCTTAACAAATTTGATCTCATCCGTTTTTGTTTTTACCAGATTATTCAGCCGGGCTTCTAATAGATGTTCAAAAATATCCTTGAAGATCGGGCCGGGTTTAAAACCCATGCCGACCAAATCTCTGCCTCGGAGTTGTATTTTTGCTCCTTTTAAATTAATAAAATAATTGGATATAAGTTGTTTTATTTTTTTATTAGTGGCCTTTGCCATCAAAAAAAGCAAGGTTTCTGTATCATATGGATCAAGCAATGTATAGAGGAGATAGTCATTTCCGTGAAAATTATAAAGGGAATCTAAAAGCCCTTTTACCTTCATCCTCTGTGAAATCATCCTGCGATCATCAAGCTTCACCATACCCATTTTTTCGGCAATTGCCTCTAATGCCTTGTCGTCAATTGTACTTGTGAGACCATCCCAATAAATTCGCCAGGGCTCAAAAGCCTCTTCCAAATAGAGGAGATTGTACCATGTGATGACCCTTTTTATCTCATCAAGGAGCGCGCGAAGCCTGGCGGTGAGTTTTAATTCAGGTGAAATAAACTGCAGAAGGTCAAATTCATTCATTCTCTCGATGGCCTTGACAGGCTCTTCCTCTTTGAGAATAAGCTTCAGTTCAAGAAAGAGGCGTCTGCTGGAAAGACCCTTAAAATAATTTCTTTTCAAGGCATTGTTGATGAGCGCCAGTGTCAGCTTTCCAATTTTAAAACCGAATCGCTGCTCGAACCTGATGGCCCTCAGCACGCGGGTCGGGTCTTCTACGAAACTCAAGTTGTGCAGGACCCGCAGAACTTTATCTTTTATATCCTTCTGTCCGTTGAAATAATCGATCAAGGTTCCATAGCGCCTTTTATTTAGTTGAATAGCGAGGGTGTTTATAGTGAAATCACGGCGGTATAGATCCAGTTTAAGGGAACTTGTCTCGACAATCGGTGGTGATCCGGGTGATTCGTAATACTCCATCCTGGCCGTTGCCACATCAACATTAAAGCCGTCCGGAAAAATGAGTACCGCTGTCTCGAATTTTCGGTGGCTCCTAACGCGTGCGCCGTAGTGTTCGGCGAATTCATGGGCGAACTTAATACCATCGCCTTCAATGACAATAT
This sequence comes from uncultured Desulfobacteraceae bacterium, assembly GCA_964543315.1. Taxonomy (GTDB): domain Bacteria; phylum Desulfobacterota; class DSM-4660; order Desulfatiglandales; family Desulfatiglandaceae; genus JAFDHL01. The sequence continues at coordinate 1,988 of CAZIXY010000093.1, forward strand.
CCACATCCAGATTTTCATGCTTTAAAAGCACATCCCTTACAAGGCCGCCCACAAGATAGGCATTATAGCCAAGCATATCAGCCACATGCCCCAGGTTCTTTAAAAGTTTAATGATCTTTCTCGGAACCCTCTCCTTTAACACAGCGGCCATGTTTTTCTTTCTTGCAAAATGGGAGTCCTTTTTCGAATCATAGAAAAATTCAGGAATCAAAGGTTCTCCAACCAGTATGTTGAGAAGGTCGGTCCTGGTTATCACACCCATAACCCTCTGGTTTTTGGATTTCACGACCGGGAGGATTCTCAACCGATTTCTGATAATTAACTCCTGCACCTGCTTGAGGGGGGCCTCCGGAGGTACTGTTGAAAATTCAATATTCATGTACTCATTCACTTTTATGTCCTCAAGCCCTAAAAAAACTGCTTTTTCAACAACCTGTCTTGTCACATAGCCCTCAAGAACGTCCTTTTTGTTGAGCACCAAAAGGACATTTATATTGTACCTGGTCATCAAATCCGCTGCCTTTTTAACGGTCTCCTGTGGGGAGATATGGATTGCGGGAGAAGACATCAAATCCCTGACCGTCTTGGTCGGATTGATTCTGCTTCTCAACAGGGCGTGCAATGACCTTTCCACCTGTGTCAAAGTCTTGTTCTTGATGGTAGCGGAGGCGGCATGCGGATGTCCGCCTCCCCCTAATGCAAGGGCTATTTCTCCGGTATTGACCTCTTCTATGCGACTTCGTGCCACAAGGTAGATCCTGTCCTCCATTTGTGCCAGTGCAAAAACAACGTTCAGGTTCTCCATTTCCATGAATTTGTGTACCAGAACCGCAAAATCTCCGACGTACTCGTCCCTGACGACCTTCGTCATAACAACCTCTACCCCATTTATAACGCGGGATATTGCCGATTTCGTGAGGTCATTCAGCAGCCACACCTGCTCGGCTGATAATTCACGTGTCAGCATGTCAGCTATGACATTATGGTCGGCGCCCTGTTCCGTGAGCCAGGCGGCCGCTTCATAATCTTCAGGTGTTGTGGAGGAAAATGTAAAAGAACCTGTATCTTCATGGATCCCCAGGCACATGACGGTTGCTTCATCATGAGAAATAGAAAGGCCCTTTTCCTTTATGAGGCCAGTCAAAATAGCGGTACATGAGCCGGTCTTGCGGACGATTTCGAATTTTCCATGGATATCATCTTCAGAATCCGGGTGATGATCATAAACGTGGATTTCAATACCCGGCCTGCCGACCAATTCAGCAAACCTGCCGATCCGGCTCTTCTGTCGGGTGTCCACAAGAATCAACTTTTTGATCCTGTCAAAATCAATCTGCCTTATTTTTAGAAAATCGAAAAGATAAGATGCGGAATGAAGAAAAAAATTTCTCAGGTTCTTTTCCTGGGAACCGGCGAACACCAGAGCGGCGCCGGGATAAAGCTTCCTTGCTGCAATCATGGATGAAAGGGCGTCAAAGTCGGCGTTAATATGAGTAGTTATAATCTCTTCATAAACCTTTTCTTTATGTTTTTTCTTTTTGCTTTTCCTGTCTTTTTTTTCTTTCATGGCCGAAATTATACCATTTTAGTCTTTAGTGGCGCAACGCGACTTTTTACACGCCTGCGCAGAAGAAAGCGACGGGCTTGCCCGCGGATGGTTGCGGGCCAAGGTATTCCACAGTTGCCTCATTGAGGCGAAGGCTATTTGCTTCGGCGAGTTCCGCATAAGCTCATGGAGGGTCAAACGCTTACGCATAGGGCTCCACGCACTATCTAATTTATATTCCGTGATGAGTCCGAAAGCATAACAAAAAAAGCCGGGCATTTGGTCTGCGCCGGCTAAGTTCTCTCTTAAAAAGACGTTGTCCCGTCGGAGGTATTTCGATTATATTCCTCGCGCCTTTTCGTCATTCTCCTGCTTTTTTTTGCATTCAATGCAAAGGGTTGTCACGGGTCGAGCCTCTAATCTCTTTGCAGATATCTCCTCGCCGCACTCCTCACAAATACCGAATGTACCCTCCTCAATCCTGTCTAGGGCATCCCTGATTTTTGCAATTAATTTCCTTTCTCTGTCCCGAATACGCAGAGTGAAGTTCCTGTCCGATTCCATAGTCGCCCTGTCAGTGGGATCAGGAAAATTCTCTCTCTGATCGGTCATTCCGCTGACTGTTTTGTTGGCTTCACTTAAAAGCTCGTTTAGCCTTTGAGTTAGCAATTCCTTATAATGCTCTTTTTTTTTCTTAGACAACATGGTTCCAAAATGCTCCTTGCATAATAGATCATACTATATGTATTTGCATGTATTGTAAAGACCTTGTGACTATTTCTTGAATTTGTCCCAGAGATTTTCTCCCTTTTTCTTTTTCCCTGACCGTTTTGAACCTTCTGTCTCCGCAAAGGCTTTCAGCAATTTTTTCTGGTCTTGGTTTAGTTTTTTAGGTATATTTACAATCATTTTTACGAAAAGGTTCCCTCTTTTACGCTGTCTTCTCAGGCTCGGCATGCCTTGTTCAGGAACCCTTAGAACATCCCCGGGCTGGGTTCCCTCCGCAATTTTCAATTTGAAATGGCCTTTATTCCCCAAAACCGGAATTGTTATGCTGTCACCCAGTGCGGCCTGAACGAATGATATGGGAATCTGACAGAACAGATCCTCATCCTCCCTTCTGAAAAAATCGTGATCTTTCACGTGGATGACGACAAAGAGATCCCCTGGAGGCCCCCCATTTTCACCGGGCTCGCCTTCACCTCGTAACCTCAGCTGTGATCCGGTGTCCACACCCGGGGGAATTTTAACGCTGATCTTTTTTTCTACCCTGACCTTTCCGCCGCCTCCACATTCCTTGCACGGATCGCTGATTATCTGTCCCTGACCATGGCACACAGGACACGTTGTACTGATTTGAAAAAATCCCTGGGACCGGACAACCTGGCCTCTTCCTTGGCAGGTACCGCAGATCTGTGGCTCACTTCCGGGTCTCAATCCGGAGCCATTACATGTCTGGCAGTTTTCAAGCTTTTGAAAAACGATGTCTTCTTCTTTTCCAAAGAAGGCCTCCTCCAGTGTAAGCTCAAGGTCATATCGAAGGCTTTTTCCCTGCCTGGCGCTGGATCTTCGTTCTCTACTGTTGCCAAAACCAAAAAAGCCTTCAAAGATGTCTCCAAAACTGGAGAAAATATCCTCGAAACCAGTAAAACCTGTAAAACCTCTTCCTTCGAGGCCTTCATGACCGAACTGATCGTAAATCTGTCTTTTTTCCGAATCTCTCAATACCTCGTAGGCCTCGGCAGCTTCTTTAAAATTATCTTCCGCTTCTTTGTCACCGGGATTTCTGTCGGGATGGTACTTCAATGCCAGTTTCCTATAGGCACTTTTGATCTCCTCACTTCCCGCATGAGAGGATACCCCTAAAACCTCATAGTAATCTCGTTTATGCACTGTTAATCCTTTTCAACAACAGCCAGATTGTAATGGTTTTGCGCTGCCGGCCGCAAAAAAAATAAGGTATATTTTTACCTGAATTCAGATAGTCCCTTTTGATTTTATTTGGGCTGCTTTTTTTCTTGACTATCTTTTTCGTCATTTGTAGAGGCTTCCTCTGCTTTTTCAGGTAGCGCTTCGGGAATCGAACTTTCTTTGTTTTCAAGTGAATATTCAAGCTCTCCGTTTTCAAGCCTGAAGACCTGACCGGAAGCTATCTCTCTGAGAGCTACGACGACGTCCTTGTTTTTACAGACAACCAGAGGTTCTGCACCTTTTCTTAATTGGCGAACTCGTTTGGCTGCAAGATGGATCAATCCAAACCGATTATCTATCTTTTTCAAACAGTCTTCCACAGTAATTCGTGCCATGATTAACTCCTATTCGTGAGGCAAATGGCCAGATATTGGTGCTCAGGATCAAACCTTCAAGCAGGCCGGTACGTTATGGCCGGATACCGAATGTGTGCCTCTAATTTGTTCTTGAGAAGTCGCTATAAATAAACTTTACTTTATACAATTTTCTGTGATATCTGTAAAGCAAAAATACTTATTTTCAAACAATATGTTTGAGGAGTCCTTTTCTTATGCTGGCCAAGGTCTTAAGCAGTGCTGTCATCGGAATAGATGCTTACGTGGTTGAAGTTGAAGTAGACATATCCGAGGGTCTGCCGTCTTTTACTACTGTGGGCCTGCCCGAGGGGGCCGTACGCGAGAGCAAGGAGAGGGTTAAGGCCGCCGTTAAGAACTCCGGGTACCACTTTCCCTCTGACCGAATCACGGTTAACCTGGCGCCCGCCGATATTAAGAAAGAAGGCTCAGCTTTTGACCTGCCCATGGCTCTTGGTATCCTTGCAGCAACGGGTCTGGTTGAAAGATCCTCCTGTGCCGAATACCTGTTTCTCGGTGAGTTATCGCTGGATGGTCTTGTCAGGCCGGTCAAAGGCGTCCTTCCCATGGCCATCAGAGCAAAGGAATTAGGCCTTAAGGGCATTTTTCTTCCTTTGGACAACGCACCTGAAGCAGGTGTTGTTGAAGGAATCCATATTTACCCTGTTCGCTCCCTGTCACAGGTTATTGAGGCCATCATAGGCATTTCTAAAATTAATCCCTTCACGGTAGAAGTCAATACGCTATTTCAAAAACCCGAAACAGATCTGGATTTCAGCGACGTGCGAGGTCAGGAAAACGCCAAGAGGGCCATGGAAATATCAGCTGCCGGGGGGCATAATCTTATCATGATCGGCCCGCCCGGTTCCGGAAAGACAATGCTGGCAAGGCGTTTATCAACAATTCTGCCGAATCTCACTTTTGATGAGTCTCTTGAAACTTCCAAAATTTACAGTATCATGGGACTGATGCCCCGTGGTTACGGTCTTATTACTGTTAGACCCTTCAGGTCTCCCCATCATACGATTTCCGATGCCGGTTTGATAGGCGGCGGTCAAAACCCCAAACCCGGTGAAGTGAGCATCGCCCATAATGGTGTTCTTTTTTTGGATGAATTACCGGAGTTTAGAAAGAATGTTCTGGAGGTCCTGAGACAGCCTATGGAAGACGGTTTTGTAACCATTTCCAGGGCGAATTCAACCGTTACCTATCCGGCCAGCTTTATGCTGGTGGCGGCCATGAATCCCTGCCCATGCGGTTTTCTGGGTGACCCTAAACGGGAGTGCACCTGTTCCTTCCTGCAGATTCAACGCTACAGATCAAAGATATCCGGCCCCCTGATGGATCGAATAGACATCCATCTGGAGGTCCCTTCCGTCCCGTACAAAGATCTTTCCGGAGTCACGGGAGGTGAGACATCGGAACATATTCTGGAAAGGGTTATGAAAGCCAGAGACATCCAGAACAGGAGATTCCGCAGGTCCAAGGTCCATACAAACGCAGGCATGAACAGCCGTCAGATCAAAAAACACTGCGAGACGGATGCTGAGTCGGAAAAACTTCTTGAGACGGCCATGGACAGATTTGGTCTCAGCGCAAGGGCCCATTCCCGCATATTGAAAATTGCCCGGACCATTGCCGACCTGGAGGACACTCCGGATATCAAGGCGCCCCATGTTGCGGAAGCCATCCAGTACAGGACGCTCGACAGGAGAACGCTGAGGTGAAGCGGTTTTTTAAATTCATGGCGTGGCTGTTTTTGTTCGTAGCCCTCCTTGGGATGTCTACTGCTGCCTATTTCTGGTATATCTGGTCCAGTAACCTGCCGTACATAGGATCCGTAAAGGAATACCGACCACCGATTATTTCGGAAATTTATAGCGATGACGGTGAGGTGATCGGAAGGTTCTGGGAGGAGAGGCGGATCGTTATTCCCTTAGAGGAGGTGCCTGAACATATGATCAAGGCCTTCGTGGCGGCAGAGGATGCCCGGTTTTTTGAGCATGAAGGGGTTGATGTTATCAGCATCGCCCGAGCTGTCATAAAGAATATCTCCGCGGGTAAGATAGAGCAGGGCGGAAGCACAATTACACAGCAGGTTACCAGGTCTCTCCTCCTGAGGAATACTGAAAGGACTTACAGGAGAAAAGTCAGGGAGGCCATCCTTGCTATACAGTTCGAAAAAAATTTTTCAAAAAAACACATCCTTTTTCTCTATATGAACCAGATTTATTTGGGACAGGGGGCCTATGGGGTAGAAGCAGCATCTCAAACATATTTCGGCAAGAATGCCAGGGATTTAACACTCGCCGAGGCATCTCTCCTCGCCGGACTGCCGCAAGCCCCTGCCAGATACTGCCCTGTTGCTCACTTTGAAAGAGCAAAAACCAGGCAAAGATATGTCCTGGATAGGATGTTGGAAGAGGGTTATATCACCGGATTACAGCACAAGGAGGCTTTGGCGGTTAAACTTGATATCCGGAAAAAGACTGAAAGCACCTTTGCAAAGGTTCCCTACTTTACCGAGTACGTACGCAGAAACCTGTTAAAAAAATACGGGCGGGAACGTTTATATAAGGGAGGGCTCAAGATCCATACTACAGTGAATCTCGAGTTGCAGAGGGCGGCAAGGAATGCATTGAAAAAGGGGCTGGCTGAGCTTGATAAGAGAGAGGGCTACAGGGGCCCAATCAGGAGCCTATCACCTGAAGAGATATCGGAATTTATTGTCCAGAGTATTGAAAGGCTTGGTGCGGAGCCTATCGGGCCGGGCTCCGTTGTCGAAGGGGTCGTTGAAGAGGTCAATGATACAAAAAAAGAAGTTGTCGTACTGGTGGGAAAAGATGCCTGCCGTCTTCCCCTTTCTGAAATGAAATGGGCCAGGAGGCCTAACCCCGATGTTCCATATTATGCAGCCAGGGTAAGGAAGCCTTCCACAGTCATAAAAACCGGAGACGTTGTTCTTGTTCGACTTTTGAAAGAAGGAAAGCCGCCTTTTGCTTGGGTGGTCTCGCTGGAACAATCCCCTGAAGCACAAGGTGCCTTATTCTGTATGGTGCCTGAGACCGGTGAAGTAAAAGCCATGGTTGGAGGACGGGATTTCGCACTCAGCCAATTTGACAGGGCGACTCAAGCCAGACGTCAACCCGGATCGGCTTTCAAGCCCATTATCTACGCTTCAGCACTGGATTGGGGCATGAGTCCCGCTGAGGTGATAATGGATGCCCCGTATGTGTCTGATCAGAACCCGAATGAGGAGAAATGGAAGCCAAAAAATTACAAAGAAAAATTTTTCGGGCCTACTCTGTTCAGGACGGGTCTCGCCAAATCCAGAAATGTCATTACAGTAAAAATATTGAAAAGAATAGGCGTTAAACACGCCATTCAATACGCCAGAAAAATGGGCATAGAATCTGATTTGAGCCCCGACCTCTCTCTGGCTCTCGGGTCATCCGGTCTGTCATTGATGGAAATGGTCAGGGCCTATTCGGTATTTGCAAATCGGGGCGCCCTTGTAAAGCCGATTTTTATAAAAAGGGTCATTGATCGAAGTGGTCGTGTTATTGAGGAGAATCAGACAGAGGGCACTCAGGTTATACCAAAAGAAACCGCTTATGTGATGACCGATCTGTTGCGTGCGGTTATCCAGGAAGGAACGGGCTGGAGAATCAAGGCGTTAAAGAGGCCGGCAGCTGGTAAAACCGGAACAACCAACAACCTGCGCGATGCTTGGTTCATAGGTTATACGCCCACCCTGGCAACAGGGGTCTGGGTAGGATATGATGATCAAAAAGCCATGGGAAAGGGTGAAACAGGTTCACGGGCGGCCAGTCCTGTCTGGCTATATTTCATGTCCAAAGCCCTGAAAGACAGTCCGGTTGTGGATTTCCAGGTTCCTGAGGGGGTTGTCTTTGCCAAGATTGATGCAGTGACAGGACGGCTGGCAAGCCATTATTCCAAGAAGACCGTCTTTCAAGCCTTCAAAGAGGGTAATGAGCCGAGAAAACTTTCGCCCGATCCCAAGGCCCCGAAGTCCGGTCAGTTTTTGCAATACGATATGGACCTGGCCAAATGAACGGCAGGGCCGGTCAATAGCCACATAATCAGAAAAAAATCTTCCTGTGCGGCTTTTATAAACAGAACCCACCCGCATGTTCTTATTTCTAATTCTCTATTAAGGAAGGCGAAGTTTACCCGCCGTCGGTATGGCGGGGCATGGGGTTCTTCGAAAGGACGCATCTTTCGGATCAAAACACCTCCATCCTGTGCCGTGGCCCGATTCGCGGTATGCATTGCAACGGCCTAATGGTATCTGCTGACTTTCTCTCCAGCAGCCCGCAGGAAGGGCCGCCTGCAACTCAGGAGTAGATGTGTCCTGGAGAAGAGTGCTATGTTGAGCCTTGACCATTATCGCCGAGGCTACTGTCTGATAGCCTTATAAGTGAAAGTGCCATTGCCATGTTTGACCAAAATTCAGGCCGACCATAGTCATCTATTACTCCAGATCCTTGACGCCCTGTAGAACCGTGTCAAAGAGCTCCCTGACATCCTCCTTTTCAAGACATGAGAACGCCACTCGGAGATCTGTTGTTCCAAGGGAAATAAGGCCCACTCCATATTTTTTTAGGAGATGAATCCTGAGCCTTTCCGCCCCAACCGTTTTTAACTTCAGGCACATGAAATACCCTGAGTTAAAAGGATATACCTCCCATGCCTTTTGGTATTTAGGATCGGAAAGGACTTTTTTTACCTCATCAGCCCTGTTTTTCATGATCTCGAGCTTTTCCTGCTTTTCCGCCAGGTAGGATTTTGAATTGAGAGATTTGAGAATAATCTCCTGGCTCAAATGGGAGGCATTGGAGATAGAACCCCTAACCGCGCCTGCAGTTTTTCTTTCCAGGGCATCATAGGGCTTTGAATCGCCGCCAAAATCCGCGCCGTAAGTTATAAAGCCCACCCTCAGGCCCCAGGCAAAATTTTCCTTCGTGACTCCATCCAATTTGATTGCAAGTAATCTGCGATGTCTATTTACCAGCTTTGCGAAGATTGATTCTTTGAGCACTTCTTCACCGTAAAAGAGCCCAAAATAGGCATCATCCGTAGCAGCCAGGACATTGATATCTTGTTTGGCCTTATTTGTGAGGATATCAACTATTTTATCCGCTTCTTCGGGAGACACGTTATACCCGGTGGGATTGTTGGGAAAATTAAGAATAACCATGATTTTTTCCCTGCCTTCGGATTCAGATCGGATACATGCCTCGAATGCATTGATGTCAAATTTGCCGCGAGCGTCAAAAAGAGAATAATGCGCTATCTTCGCTCCCCGCCTTACTGAAAATACAAGATTATAGTTTCCCCACATCTTGTCCGGGAGAATAATGACATCACCGGGATCAACCCACATATCTGCGACAACGCTCAATCCGTGTGTAATCGCATTGGTCACAACAGGAAGGCTTATCTCCTCGCCTTTGAGCGAGGGATTTTTTTCATATATTGAATCTTGCCATCTCTGACGAAGAGGCATAATGCCGAAGGAGGGGGCATAGGTAAGCGCCTCCTCGGGGGCCAGGCCCTGCACCATGGACATGACGGAAGGGAGGTACATGGTTTTGCCTTTTTCAGTTGCCATTCCGATCGTCGCGTTAAATCTATGGGCCTTTTCCCTGGCT